>CAYQCA010000154.1:0-7343 GCA_964415835.1 uncultured Clostridium sp.
AGTGTAGGGTTTTCATCGTTATCTTCTATCTTTTGTCTCAAATAGCGAATGTGGACATCCACTGTCCTTGTTTCACCATAATAATCAAAGCCCCAAATCTTATCCAAAAGATGTTCTCTGGACAGAACCTTACCTTTGTTTATGATTAACATTTTAAGCAGTTCAAATTCTTTAAGAGGCATTTCAATAAGCTTATCACCTTTGTAAACTTCACGTCTGGTGCAGTCAATGGTTATGTCACCATGAGATATAACATCAACTTTTGGTTCTGAGACAGTATTTATTCGCCTGAACAGAGCTTTAATTCTGGCCTGTAATTCACGTACACTAAACGGCTTGGTTATATAGTCGTCAGCACCTAATTCAAGACCAAGTACCTTGTCAAATTCTTCACTTTTAGCTGTAAGCATTATAATGGGTACATTTTTAGTGCGTGTGCTCTGTCTTAAATTTCTGCACACCTCAAAACCATCCATACCTGGTAGCATTAAATCAAGTAAAAATAAATCAGGTATGTTGTCAACCGTAAAAGCCAACAAATCTTCACCGCTTTCAAAAACATTAACCTTAAAGCCGCTGGCTTCAAGGTTATATTTTATCAATTGCTGTATATGCGCTTCATCTTCAACGACAAAAATAGTTTGCTTGGACAAATTGTCACCTCATTTCATATGTCTTGCGGATTTGATCTAGCAATATGCTCATGAGAACCGGTAACATTATATACAACCCATTCGCCGATATTGGTTGCATGATCTCCGATACGTTCAAGATACTTTACGATAAACATGAAATCTGTAGCTTGCTCAACTGTCTGCGGATTGTTTTTCATTATATTAATAAGTTCCAAAACAATTTTTGAGAAGAGATCATCAACCTCATCGTCACTGTCACAGACTTCTTTTGCAAGTTCTATATCATTTTTCATATAAGAATCAATTGATTTGATAACCATTTTTTTAACCAGCTCAGCCATTATTGGAATATCAATGAGAGGCTTAATGTATTTCATGTTGGCCATTCTAATTGTTAATTCTGAAATGTCAGCAGCCTGGTCAGCAATACGTTCCATATCAGTTATAATTTTGAGAGCTGTGCTGATTGACCTTAGGTCCTTTGCAAGAGGTTGTTGTCTGGCAATGAGGTTAATACATATTTTTTCTATTTTGCCTTCCAGCTCATCAATAATATCATCGTTTTCATATACTTTTTTAGCCAGTTCTATATCTTGCTTTTTTAATGCAATAATTGAATTTTCAATTGATTCTTCAACCAAGCCGGCCATTTTAACCATAAGTTCCTGTAATTGTTCGAGATCCTTGTCAAATGAACTTCTAACCATTTTAATATCACTCCTTAACCAAATCTTCCTGTAATATAGTCTTCTGTTCTTTTATCCTTCGGAGTGCTGAACAGCTCAGTGGTGTTACCAAACTCAACTATTTCACCATGAAGGAAAAAAGCAGTTAAATCTGAGATTCTAGCAGCCTGTTGCATATTATGTGTTACAATTATTATAGTATAATTTTGCTTTAGTTCTTCAATTAAATCTTCTATTTTTAGCGTTGATATAGGGTCTAAAGCCGATGTAGGTTCATCCATTAAAACTACTTCGGGCTCAACTGCTAAAACTCTTGCAATACAAATACGTTGCTGTTGTCCCCCGGACAATCCAAGCGCGTTTTGTTTTAAGCGGTCTTTTACTTCATCCCATATTGCACTGTTTCTAAGACTTTTCTCAACAATCTCATCAAGCTTTGCTTTGGATTTTATCCCATGTATTCTTGGACCATAAGCAATATTATCATATATGGACATCGGAAAAGGGTTCGGCTTTTGGAATACCATTCCAATATTTTTTCTTAACTCAACTATATCATATTCTTTATAAACATTCAAACCGTCAAAATATACGTCTCCGGTTATTTTGACTGATGGAATGAGATCATTCATTCTGTTTAATGTTTTTAAAAATGTTGACTTCCCACAACCGGATGGACCAATAAATGCAGTAACTTTGTTACTGGGAATATCGATAGATACATCTTTCAATGCTTGCAATTCCCCGTAGAATAGATTTAAATTTTTTGTAGTAATTTTATATTCATTCATCATATTTATGTCCTCGATTTAACACAAATTTATTGTTTTCTTAATCATATCAACGTTTTTTTAATGCAGGTTTAATTCTATGTTAAGTTACTGTTAATAATATTCTGTATTAAATTTTGCCCAAGTTAACATTTTATTAACAAACGCTTAACAACAGATTGCTTTTTGAATTAAATCATAGGTGATATCATTAGATTGAAAAGGAGGGTATAGGATATGACCAATATGCAGAGTGTTGTAAAGAAGAATATAGTTACAAAAAAAAGAATACAAAGAATGAAAACTTCTAATATTATAGCAAAAAATATCCTGTTCCTATTTGCAATAATAACAATATTAACAACAATAGGAATAATAATATCGCTGGTAAAGGATTCGATTGGATTTTTTTCAGAGGTACCTTTAACAGAATTTTTATTTGGTAAAGTGTGGACTCCACTTTTTAATGATCCCAGTTTTGGTGTTTTACCGTTAATTAGCGGAACGCTTTTAATAACACTTGTATCAGCGCTTATATCTATACCGATTGGATTAATGACTGCCATATATTTAAGTGAATATGCAAACAGAAGAGTCCGGCAAATAATTAAACCTATATTGGAAGTTCTTTCTGGTATCCCTTCAATAGTATTCGGATATTTTGCTCTTACATTAATAACTCCGGTATTGCAAAGCATTATGCCAAAGACTGAAATATTTAACGCGTTGAGTGCAAGTATTGCTGTAGGTATTATGACAATCCCGCTTGTATCATCACTTAGTGAGGATGCACTTAGGGCTGTTCCTGACAGCCTGAGACAAGGAGCACTGGCGCTTGGATCTACAAAAATGGAAACATCATTAAAGGTAGTTGTTCCTGCGGCGATTTCCGGAATTTCGGCATCCTTTGTGCTTGCTGTATCAAGGGCAATAGGGGAAACTATGATAGTTACAATTGCAGCCGGTGCCAAACCGAATTTGACTTTAAATCCGCTGCAGAGTGTTCAGACAATGACCTCTTTTATTGTCCAGGCCAGCCAGGGAGATAATCCCCATGGAACTGCCGGGTATTATGCATTGTTCGCAGTAGGCTTACTCTTGTTCCTGATTACACTTGGACTGAATATTTTATCACATCATTTGGTGGAAAAGTATAGGCAGGAATATTAAAAAGAAGTGAATGGAGGTATGAAATGAATAACGTACAATACAGAAAATTAAAGAATTCTATTTTTCATGGCGTAATATTTTGTGTTACTTTGATAGGCATTATAGTGCTGGCTATTTTACTTATAGATATTGTTAGAAGGGGTGTTCCATATCTTACACAGCATTTCTTCACCAATTACCCGTCCAGATTTCCAAAAAAGGCTGGAATACTTCCTGGTATTATGGGCAGTATCTGGATTATTATATTAACTATTATTATCGCTGTACCGGTTGGTCTTGGAACAGCAGTTTACCTGGAGGAGTATGCTAAAAATAACAGGCTGACTAAATTTATAAAAATTAATATATCAAATCTTTCTGGAACTCCTTCAATCGTATATGGACTTTTGGGTTTAGCAGTTTTTGTCAGAACTTTAGGTCTTGGCAAAAGTATTTTATCCGGTGCATTAACCATGTCGCTGGTAGTTTTGCCAATTGTAATTGTTTCATCACAGGAAGCAATAAAAGCAGTTCCTCAGTATTTAAGGCATGGCTCCTATGCACTTGGGGCAACAAAATGGCAGACCATAAGGAAAATTGTTATACCGGCTGCACTTCCGGGAATATTTACAGGTGTAATTTTAGCGGTTTCAAGAGCACTGGGGGAGAGTGCTCCCTTATTGATGGTAGGTGCAGCTACCTATGTATCAAAACTCCCAGAAAATATGTTCTCTGTATTTACAGCGTTACCTTTACAAATTTATTATTGGATGGGACTGCCAAAGGAAGAATTTAAAGATCTGGCGGCCGCGGGAATTATAGTATTGCTTGCCATACTTTTAACTACAAATGCGATAACTATAGTATTGAGGAATAAGTACCAGAAGCCGATAGAGTAGGGCAGAATTCAGAAGTAATAGGAGTAGTAGGAGTCTAGGAGTATAGAATAGAAGACAGAATTCAGAAGACAGTAGTTTAGAATATGGATGCTTGGCTTAGGCCAAGCTATTATTTTTAGAACCTCGGCATCGCCGAGGTTTCCTTATTCTGTACTTCTGTCTCCTGCGTTCTATACTTCTAATCTATGTTAATCTTTCTTAATCTATTGTTAACAAAAATTAACTTAAACAAAACACTCTCTTTAAATTCACCAAATATAATTAGCTTGTAAGGTAAGTACATAAAAAATAAGTAATTAAAAAATTTTTTTATGAGAAGAATAAAATTTATACTAATAGGAGGTTTCAAAATGAGTAAATTTTTTAACATGAAGAGGATAACAGCCTTAGTGGTGGGGGTTGCATTGTCTGCATCATTAGCAGCCTGTGGAAATGCTAATGAGAACGGCAGCAATTCAGCAAGTACAAGCAGCGCAGCTTCTAACCTTACCGGTAAGGTAGTAATTGATGGATCAAGTACAGTTTATCCAATAACTTCAGCGGTTGCAGAGGAATTTAGGAATGCGCAATCCGGTGTTGAAGTTTCTGTAGCAGCATCTGGAACCGGCGGAGGCATGAAAAAGTTTGTTGCTGGAGAAATCGATATTTGTGACGCATCAAGACCTATTAAGCAGGAGGAAATTGATAAGGCTAAAGCAAACGGTATTGAATATGTTGAATTAGAGGTTGCTTATGACGGAATATCAGTTGTTGTAAATAAAGATAATACATGGGTAGATTCAATAACAGTAGAAGAGCTCAATAAAATATGGGCAAAAGACAGCACTGTTAAGACATGGAAAGATGTTAATCCAAACTGGCCGGATCAGCCATTAAAGTTATACGGTCCTGGAACAGATTCAGGTACATTTGAATATTTTTCAGAGGTAATTAACAAAAAAGCGAAAGAAGCAAGAACAGACTTTACACCAAGCGAAGATGATAATGTTTTGGTTCAGGGTATTGCAGGAGATAAGAATGCATTAGGCTATTTTGGATTTTCTTACTATGAAGAAAATGCTGATAAACTGAAGGTTCTAAAAATCGATGCAGGTAAAGGCCCAATTGAACCAACCTTTGATACTATAAAGGATAAATCCTACGCTCCACTTTCAAGACCATTATTCATCTACGTAAACAAGGCAAAATTAGATCAACCTCAAGTTAAAGAGTTTGTTAACTTCTATCTAGCTAATGCAGCAGATCTTACTAAAGAAGTTGGATATATTCCACTTGAAAGCTATGATGCACAAAAAGCGAAAATACAGTAAATAAATACACAATATCTCCTTAAAGACGTGGCACTTACTAAATATAAGTGCCACGATTTTTTAAGTAAGCAACTCCACAATACATGCATCGAAGGTGCTTAATATGAAAAAAGTAAATATATACAACAAAATAACTCATAAAAATATTAAACTGCGAACGCAATTGCTATGGGTGCTTGTTACGGTAACACTTATACCCATTATATCGATTGGGGTTTCTACATACATTTCGACAATCGGAAAAATAACTGAGCTCTCCTTGAGCACATTAAAAACAACTTCTTACAATACCATGAATACTATTGATGTTAAGATTAATAGCATTGACAGCATAATAAAAGGTGTTTCCTCACAGCCTGATTTTTTGGTAGGGCTTGAGGTTGTAAACAGCAGTAATAATATGGAGACCGTTATTTATAGTTCTATTCAATTATCTATGAAAAACGTGGTAGATAGTTCTAATAAACTTATAGAAACCATGTATTTATGTGATAAAAATGGAAAGATAATTATTACCGGATTTAAGAACTATAAAATTTTTAAAGATAAAAATTTTTATAATATGGAGCTGTTCCAAAAAATAAAAACAACAAATAGTGATAGCATAGCAGTTGGTAATCCATTTTATTCAGAGGAACTTAAAAAAGAAGTAATTCCGGTTACAAAAGCATTAAAAAGTCTAGCCGGCTTTTCAGGTAGCATTACGGCACTTGTAAATTATGATGGCTTTTTTAACGGAATGAATGTTGATAATCTGGAAAGTGAAATTATGATACTGGATAATGATCTTAATATCATTTTTCATCAAGATAAGAGTAAAATAGGGCAGAAGATAGCTGACAAAAGTTTTACTAATCAAATCAACAAAAATAACAGTGACAACCTAATCATATATAATGATGATAAAGTAGAAAAAGTTTTAAATATGAACAGGTCATCGTATGGAAGCTGGATAGTGTCTGCACAAATGGATTACTCCAGTGTCATGTCGCCGGTAAGGCAATACATATTGGTACTTTCGGCTGTAATAATTATTTCATTGATTTTAGCATTGATTATTTCGATTATTTATTCTAAACATATATCAAAACCCATTGTTGAGCTAACAAATCAAATGAAAAAAGTTGAAGCAGGATATTTGGAAATTGACACGAAGAGCAGTAAAAGCAATATCCATGAAATTAATAGTTTAAGAAAAACATTTTATATGATGATCTCAAATCTTAATAACCTGATTTCAAATATCAGTTCAGTATCAAAGGAAATAGACACTATGACTGATGTGATGAATGAAGCAACCGCATGTTCATTGGAACAGTCGGAACAGACACAGAAATCAATTTTTCACATCGATGAGAATATAAAAAAACAAGCAGATGATACAGAATATGCTTCACAAGGTATAGAAAGTCTTGCCGGACAAATTGCAACCTCCAGAGAATTATCTCAGAATGTATACAGTTACCTTAGTTTACTGAACAAGTCAGCTGAAAATGGCAAAACCCAGATTAATAACCTGAGAATAAAATCTCTTTCTAGTATGGAAAGTACAAACATAATGAAGGAAGTTGTTGCTGAATTACAATCAGAAATGAAGCAGATTAATACCATTACAACAACTATTCAAAATATTGCAAAACAGACAAATCTGCTATCTCTGAATGCATCTATTGAAGCTTCAAGGGCAGGGGAGGCCGGCAGGGGATTTGCTATTGTTGCTCAGGAGATAAAGAATCTTTCCGAACAGACCAACGTTCAGGCTAGTACAATCAGAAGTATGATTGAGAATATAGGGAACAATACTATAAAGCTTCACAATTCGTTTAAAGAGGTAAGTGATGGCGCAGATATCCAGAATAAATCCGTATCAGAGACAATTGTCAGCTTTACAGAA
>CAYQCA010000154.1:7353-10168 GCA_964415835.1 uncultured Clostridium sp.
ATTTCGGAATATATTGAAAACATAAGCGGAAGATTATATGAGATTACAGATTATTTGCAGGAGATGGATTCACAAAAAGACAATCTTGTTCAGCTAATAAATGAAATTAATAGTTTTTCTTCGGAAATTGCTGCTGACTCTAACAATGTGCAGAAATATACGCAGGAACAGATTGCTTCAGCAAAGAAGGTTTATGACAATTCAAATGTATTCAGCCAGTTATCAAAAAATCTGAATGCATCAGTCGAGAATTTTAAAATATGACCTTATAGTATGGTGGTGTGAGAGGTAGGGAATTAAAATAATTATTTCCCTCCTACTCGATTTCGTGCGATTTTCGTTTCATAGATTCACGTACGGTATTTGGCGTTTCACCGGTAAATTGCTTGAAAATTTTGTAAAATTGCTTTTTTTCCTTATATCCTACGGTATAACATATGTCTTCAATAGCAAGGTTTGTTTCTGACATCAGTCGAAAGGCTTCATTAATCCTCTTTTCATGGATGTAATTAATGAAGCTTTTTCCATAGCATCCCTTAAAAATTCTGCTCAAATAGGACGGATTATAAAAACACTTCGCGGCAAGGTCATTCAATGTAATTTTCTCAAAGCATTTTTCTTCGATATACTTAAGAATTTCAGGTGTCATTCTGTTTAATTGATGGAAAATCTGGTCGGTATCAGCATTTCGTATCTCCCGGAAAATTTTTGTAAGATAAATATGCAAATAGCCTTTCAGAGCTGCTTTGTAGCCTGGTGCTTTTTCCTGGAATTCAGCCAGCATATTTTCAATAAGTATTTCAATTTCAATGAGGCCTTTTCCATAAAATGTAACTTTGGGTATTAATTTTACTGCTCTTTTCTTGAAATCTTCAAAAGAAGAGAGCGTCAGGATTTCATTTGCATTTTCCGAATTTATCAATTCACGGCTCACAAATTCAGGCTTTAAAATACAGTTGACTATAGTCATTCCGCTGTGAGATGAAAAGGAGTGGGTTTGATTGAAATTAATAAACAGCAGGTCTCCCCTTTTAACACTGTAGCATACATCATTGATATTATGATGACCGGATCCATCAATGATATATACAATTTCTATAAACTCGTGGGTATGCTCCGTGTCACTGTGGAAAGTATTGTATTTAAAGATATTAATATTTTCTTCAGGATTGATATTATCGGCAACCTTATATTGATACATTGATTTCACCCTCCTATCTAAAAACATTTTATCAGAAGGTGAGGTCTCTTATCTACTTTTTTCTATAGTAATTTACACTAAGAGCCTGTTTAATGTCCGGTGCAGCATAGCGCAAAATCCGCCAAAATGACGAGTGCGATGAGACATTAAACAGGCTCTAACTACTTCATATGGATGAGCATACAGGAAAGAGGGCGGAGGCGGCACCCAATGTATCCGTTGACGTCCATCAGTGGATGGTAATATTGAGAACCGTCTGCTTCTTCGTATAATGTGATTTCCCGGTCGTTGTATTTTTGAAGGTTTACTGTAAAATCAACTGTTTCTTTAGTATAATTAACCACTATCTGACCCAGGCTTCCATCTTCTGCCTGCCAGCAACTGGTGAGCAGGTAGGGCGCTGTGAATTCGCGTCCGTCTTTCATACAAAAATGTTGAACTGGTGAGCCTTCTATAACAAAGGGTTTTACCATTTTTCCGGTATGAAGGTATGCTTTGGCAACACCTGTCCGCCATGTGTTGGTATTATGTATAAATGTCAGGAGAGATTCCTGCTCCGGAAGTTTTTCAGCCCAATCGATTCCCCAGTTCCATGTGATTTCCCCGTTTTCCGTGATAACAACAGTTAACATATCTCCGGCGTGAAATGAATATGCAAGCCGGTATAAAAGATTATCCGGAGATTTGAAATTATCAAATGCAAAATTTGCACATACCTGATTTCCCATAAAATTATTGACATACTCATGGTATATGTATGCGTATAATGGTATTGGCGTGCCAACGAAGTAGTTGAGGTTGAAACGGGCATCACTGAACAACAGGTTAGGGATGAAAGGCTCTGCTGAGGCAGATTCACATCCGAACAATACTTTCTTGCCGGCTTGATCAGATATTTCCTGGAAGCGCTGGTACATCTCCTTCATTGTATCCGTCTGCCACTTGCCCGGAGCGGGGGGATGACCGTGTGTCTTACTATAGCAGAAATATGAGGTACCGCCGTGGTTCTGGTCAAGGGCTTGGATGTAATCACAACCGCCATCAATCATTTGTGTTATCTCTTTAGTCATGGTTTCAACAGTGAAGCTTTGTGAAGGACACAAATCATAACCCCTGCGTTGAGCGGTACATATATTGGAATAGGGCAGATCGCCTTCAGGTGAAATGCACATATACCTATCCAGATGCTCTCGTTCGAATTGCTCCTTCCTGCTGTATTCCTGAATCAGATTACTTTGCTCCGTCCAGCCGATTCCGCTGCAGTAAACTCCTAGCAAATGTCCGGATTCATGTAAATGGTCAGCGAAGTCCTTCAGAGCTTTCTCACCTCCATATGGGGGCCATACATAAGGCGGTGCCCATGGTGCAGTTCCTTCCCAATGCATCAACAGCGCCATAATTTTACTGTTAAATTCTCTAGCAAAATTATTTATTATTGGCAAAACGTTAGTATATGGGAAAAGCTTGTTGGGGTTCATTACATCCGTATCATGCTTACCTCTTACGGGATATGTGATTACCACAGGAGACTCTCCATACCATTCAGGCAATTTGCTATTTTCATGGATAGGAACCATTTTATTGGAATTGCAGGCCAGAAACAAATCACGATAT
>CAYQCA010000155.1:0-10113 GCA_964415835.1 uncultured Clostridium sp.
TTGAATAGAAGAAAAATCCTGGTTAAGCTCCAAATCAAATACAATAAAATGCATGTTAGCGTCTCCTGTTATTTAAGAAACATTTCATAATAAGGTTCTTCTTTTTCGGTATCCTCAAACCATTTCATACCACGGTACACGAAGCCTGTTTTTTTCAATATTTTTAAGGAGTTAACGTTTAAAGAATCAGCAGAAGCATAAATCTCCTTAACCTGACCATTCTTTTTTGCAATGTTTAAACAAGCTTCAGCAGCCTCAGTGGCATAGCCCTTTCCCCATGAGGTTTTAGCAAAATGGTAAATTAGCTCTGCGGTTTTTATTGAGTCTATTACATTAAATCCTGCGGCACCAATTACTTTCCCCGATTCTTTCTCAACGACTGCATATACAGAAATACCTTTTTTCATGTGGCATTTTCTGTAGGAATCAATTACTTTCGGAAGCATTTCGTGTGCAGTGGGTCCTAAACAGTGTACCATAACCTCATCGTTGCCCCAAAAATCTTTGGTATTCTCTAAATCTGATGCTTCAAAAACTTTTAAAATCAGTCTTGCTGTTTCATATATTATTTCCATCTTGCACCTCAAATATGGTTGTATATTTTTTTTATTCTACCATAAATATTCTTTAAAAAATATCACCGGGCGAGCAATATTACTCTTTTTTATATTATTTTTGTTACCTAACCGTTTAAATTTGAATATATTAAAAAATAGATAATTGATTTGAGGATATTTTAATGTTCAAAAAAATGAAACCGGCCAATATTATATGTTTTGGGGGCATTCTTACAGCAATAACGGTAATCCTTCAGTTGTCGCCTGTATTCTTACCGGTTATAGGAATGGCTTTAAGTCCATTTAGCAGTATGCCTGTTTTGTTTGCAGCTTTTTTAAATATCCCCATGGGGCTAGTAGTCCTGGTTTCTGCTGTATTTCTTACATTTGTCGTAAGCCCACAGGAGGCAGTAATTTTGATGCTGACTACCGGACTCCTTGGATTTGCTGTTGGAGCCTTGTTGAATAGAAAAGGGGTTATGTGTACTGCTGTTATATCTGCTATAACGCTGTTTACCGGGATATTGATACTAACTTATGTAGTAGGTATCCCTGCTTTTGGTGATTTCTCAAAGTCCTTTTCTCTAATTATAATATTCTTTTCTCTAGTTTTTTCCTTTGTTTACACTTGTATTTGGATTTTTTTCGCTAAGCGGTTTATTGGTAGGCTGAAAAAAGTCAAACTGCTCCAATCTTTTTTTGATTGAATATTTTACATCCATCACTCATGCATGGTAAAATAATGTAAAAAGAACTATTTTGAGGTATTTGCATGAAAAAGATATTGGTGGTTGATGATGAACCGTCCTTACGGGATCTGGTGGAACTGATTCTAAAACGTGAGAAATACCAGGTTGCTACTGCTTTTGACGGTAAGAGTGCTTTAGCACTAGCTGAATCCTTTAAACCGGATTTAATTTTACTGGATATTATGCTGCCCGACATGAGCGGACATGATGTATGTAAACAGTTATTCCTACATAAAAGAATACCTACAATAATGTTAACGGCAAGAAATGAAGTAATAGATAAGGTTCTCGGGCTTGAAAATGGTGCTGATGATTATGTAACAAAACCTTTTGAGACAATGGAATTATTGGCGCGAATCAAAGCTCTGCTTAGAAGATCAAATAATGAAGAGCAAATTGAACCATTTACTCATCTTGGATTGAAAATCGATTATTCAAATATGGCTGTATATAAAGATGACAAAGAAATTTCTCTAACTCAAAAAGAGTTTCAGTTATTGGAACTTATGTCCCGGAACAAGAAAAAAACCTTCAGTCGTGATGAATTGCTTCAGAAGGTGTGGGGTTATGATTATATGGGAGATAGCCGTGTTGTTGACATATGCATTGCCAGGCTCAGGAAAAAAATTGAGGAGGACAGCAGTTCTCCAGTACATATTGTTACTATCTTTGGATTGGGGTATCGCTTTGGAGGCGTTGTGGGATAATTTGTTTATCCATGCCCGGAAATGGAGATAAAAATGAAATTCGGAACCAGACTTGTTCTGTATTATTCACTTACATCCATGATTGTAATGCTAATTGTTGGAATTATAGTTTTGAAAAGTATTGAAACTTACTGGATTAATACGGTTAATCAGCAGCTTATTGATCAAAATGCAAATGTGCAGGATTATATTAAGCAAGTATTTTTATTTCAAAAACAAGAAACATATGAGCTGAATGAAGAAAATGCCAAAATAGTAACCTCAAACTTGAGCTCCGGTATTGGACAACTTCAGATTTATAACAATGACCTGAAGATGCTTAGCGGGTTATCAGATGTTTTTGAACATCCGGACTTCAATATGAATGAATTTGAGCTAAATGTACTGCACCCCGTGCAGAATGGAAAGACTATAAAGTATGTTCAAAACAACATATATTATTTTGCTTCACCAATTCAACTGGAAGATAAAATTTTAGGTATCTTAGTTATTAACTATAAGCTTAATTTACAAAATCTGATTCTAAATAAAGTAAGAGTTGCTTTATCCATTGGTGCAGCTGCTTTTTGCTTTATTATTATTGTTCTGAGTATTTTTATCTCACGTAGAGTTGTGATCCCTATTAAAAATTTAGTTCAAACAACAGAAAAATATGCAAAAAGAGATTTTACTATTGTAAATATACATAGAAATGATGAATTGGGACAGCTGAGTAAAAGTATTAATGATATGGGGATGCAGCTAAAAGAACATATTGAACGCCAAAAGCAATTTGTATCCAATGTTTCTCATGAGATACGTACACCATTATCTGCAATTAAAGGTTATTCAGAATATCTTGCCGATGAAGTAATAGGAAACCCGGATATGGATAAAGTGATTTATCATTTGAACAATGAGACGGGAAGACTGACAGGTCTGGTAAATGACCTGTTGCAAATGTCCCGTCTGGATTCATTTCAGGAGATTTTTACATTTACACAAATAGATTACTCAGGTCTAATTTCTGAAACGGCTGATCGCATGAGAGACAGAGCTGTAAGTCACCAAATCATTTTTAATCTTAGTATAAAACCGGGAATATATGTAAATGGAGACAAAGATAAATTAGTTCAGGTTTTAGTCAATATATTTGATAACTGTATAAAGTATTCGCCTGATAATAGTAGTGTCGATATCAATCTTTCATCTGAAGATTCGTTTTCATTATTAAAAATAACCGACCATGGAATTGGAATACCTAAATATGATCTGGAAAAAGTGTTTGACCGGTTTTACAGAGCAGAAAATGTGAAGGGCATAACCGGAACAGGTTTGGGTTTGGCAATATCAAGAGAAATAATAGAGAAACACAATGGCCAAATTATCTTGGATAATTCCGAGAAGGGCGGTACTGAAGTAACAGTCATCCTGCCAATGGCTTAGTAAAATTGTGGAAAAATGTTACAAGGTTGTTACAACTCTGAATTAGAATAGAAATAAGCCCAACATATAATAAAAGCAGATAGAGAATTAAGAAAGAGGAGGGCTTAAAATGAGAAGAAAATTAAGAGGTAAAGGTCAAAATTTGGCTATATGGGGACTGGTGATTGTACTTACCGCAAGCTTTATGAGCGGATGTGGAAGTAAAAATGAAGCGGATTACTCCAAACCAACAACAGCAAATACAGAATCATCAAAAGAATCTACAGAATACAGTTACTCGATTGATGAAAACTCTAATAATACAAGAAGCGGGGAAGCCAAACCAACTCAGGATGAGACAAAATATAACGATACGTATTTTAAAGATTACGGAGTAAGCCCGTTTAGAGATACACAGGAGGCCCCCTTATCAACTTTTGCTCTTGATGTAGATACAGCCTCATATACAATCGCCAGAAAATATATTAATGATGGCACGTTACCGCCAAAGGATGCAATAAGAGTTGAAGAATTTGTTAACTACTTTAAACGTCAGTATCCTCAGCCTACAAGAGATATGTTCTCAATATACACGGAGATGGCACCTTCAGCATTCAACAGAGGATATTATTTATTGGAGGTAGGCTTACAGGGGAAGGAAATCAGTACTTCAAGCCTTAAGAAAACTTCACTCACGTTTGTAATTGATGTTTCAGGGTCCATGGGTATGGATAACAGGCTAAAGCTGGTAAAAAAGAGCTTGGAAATCCTGGTAGACCAGATGAGTGAAAATGATAAGATAGGAATTGCTGTGTATGGTACAACTGGAAGGAAACTGCTGAATTTAACTTCCGCCAGCAATAAATCACAAATATTAAATGCAATTAATAAATTAAAACCGGAGGGTTCAACAAATGCTGCTGAAGGTCTAATGATTGGTTATGACATGGCCTATAGAGAATATATCGAGGGCGGCAATAACCGGGTTATTCTGTGCACTGACGGTGTTGCAAATCAGGGAATTACAAAAGCTGAAGATATTCTAAAAATGGTTGAGGACTATAAGACAAAAGGAATCACACTTACTACGCTAGGATTCGGGATGGATAACTATAACGATATATTCCTTGAAACACTTGCAGATAAAGGCGATGGGAATTATGCTTATATCGATACCATTGAAGAAGCAGAGAAAGTTTTTATAGAACAGCTTGCCGGAACCTTACAGGTTATTGCAAAGGACGCAAAGGCACAAATTGAATTCGATAAAGAAAGTGTTGAGAGCTATAGGCTTATCGGATATGAAAACAGAACACTGGATGAAGAGGATTTCAAAAATAACAGTGTTGATGCAGGTGAGATTGGTGCAGGTCATGCTGTTACTGCTCTATATGAGATAAGGCTAAAGAGCTTGAATGTAGATAAAATAGGAACAGTAAGACTAAGATATAAAAATCCTCAAACCAATCAAGTGACTGAAGTAAGTAAAAACATTAACTCATCGCAAATTTGTGATAATTTCTATGACGCTACCCCAAGGTTCAGATTTATAACCATGGTTGCTCAGACCGCTGAAATCCTGAAAGGAAGCCCGTGGGCCAGCAATACAAGTTTGCAGAATGTCTATGATATACTGACAAGGGATATAGAAGACCTCGATCTGAATAAAGAAGATTCAGAGTTTATAGACTTGGTTGATAAGGCAATAAAAATAAAGGTAAGAAACTAAGTTACTTCGAATGTGATAGATAAGATCTGAATTGTAGATAACGAGACATCATTGAGTTGAAGTGTATTGACATTTTTGTTATAATTATTATTAAGTTTGGAAAATAATTACACATAATGTAAAAACTAAGGAACAGCTAAATAATAAAACCCGATTTGGAATTAGCCACTGCAAAAATGGAAAGTTATTATTTAGCTGTTCCTAATTAACTGGAGGCGTTATTGTGAAAAAAGTAATTTGCTTATTTTTTGTTTTAGCATTTTTAATATTGGTTAATTACCAACCTGTATTTTCAAGTTCAAGCAAGTTTGATACATATCTTGACAACGGGTATAAATATCTAAATCAATGTGATTATAAAAAGGCCTTGGAAAATTTCAATTTAGCTATAAAAATAAATTCAAAAAGCGCAGATGCATATAATGGAAAAGGGCAATGTCAATATTGGCTTGGGCTCTATGATGATGCTATTAAGAGCTACGATATTGCCATAAGGTTAAAACCAGCAGAAGCACAACACTTTTATAATAATAAAGGTAAAGCATTAATGGCATTTGGAAAATATGAAGAATCAATAAAATGCTTTGAAAAAGCATACAGTCTGACTCCGTTATTTACAGAACCCTACGAAAACAAAGGCGAAGCTTTATACGCTCTTGGGCAATATACAGAAGCAATAAAAACTTATGACATTATAATTAACAAGTGGAAGGAAAACCCCGGCTTTACTCTTTATACTAAGATCTTGAAATGTACATCACTACGAGCTCTGGGTAAATACTCGGAAGCTATTAAAATATGCGATCAGATAATCAAGTTTGATCCAAAGTATGTTGATGCTTACAATGAAAAAGGCGTTACTTTATATTCCATGGAAAAGTATGAAGAAGCAATCACTTTTTTTGATAAGGCTATTAAACTAGATAAGAGCAATGATGTATATCATGCAAATAAAGCTGATTCTTACTATCAGTTGGGTAATTATCAAGCCGCACTAAAATGTTATACTGAGTCTATACGTATAAATAAGAATTATGATGTGGCTCAAAATGGAGTGGGGAATTGCTATTATAGTTTAAATGAATATGAAAAATCTATACCTTATTATGAAACTGCTATAATATTAAATCCTGAAAATCTATATTATCAAGAGAATATGGGAAATGCACTTTATAAACAAGGCAAGTATGAGGAAGCAATAACATACTATAATGAGTCTATACGAGTTGATCCTAAATATGCCTCGGCATATATAAACAAGGGAGATTCCCTCTATTACTTAAAAAGGTATAAGGAAGCTATTGAATGCTATGACAAAGCAATAAAATTACCTTCAGGGAATACCGCGTATGTTTATTACAGTAAGGGAGCAGCATTACATTTTTTAGGTCAGTACGACAAAGCTGTAAAATCTTATAATTTAGCAATACGAAAAGATCCACAATATATTGATGCGTATAATAATAAAGGTGATTCCTTAAATATGATGGGTAAATACAATGATGCATGGACAGAATATGATAAAGTACTTGAAATGCAACCTTATAATGCTAGTGCATTTATTGGAAAAGGAAACAGCTTTTATTTTCAGAGTGAATATAATGAGGCTATTAAATACTACGATAAAGCTATTTCTTATAATTCCGAAAATTTAACAGCATACAATATGAAAGCACAGGCCTTATTTTTCTTAGGTAATAATTCTGATTGCATTAGTCTATGTGATAAAATCATAGAGATGGATGTAAACTATGCAGATGCTTATTATATCAAAAGTAAAATTTATGCAATTCTCAATAAGGAGGCTGACTTAATAACAAATTTAAAAATAGCAATAGATATAGATCATAGCTATATTGAATTCGTAAAAACTGAGAATGTGTTTGACGATTTCAGAGAATTAGACTCATTTCAAAAAATCATTGAGGACGGACAGTGATACTTAACATCAGCTTAAGCCTGGTCCACAAACCAGTTTCCCATTTTCTATATTAAAAGAAGACTTAATTCTGATGGAGTTTTTTCGGTGTGGAGGAATGCCGACATGTGTAAAGGTAAAAAAAGCAAATTAGCAGCATTGGTCATCATATTACTAATAGCATTTTTTGGAGGTACCTCTGTATATGCTGATGACACCAGCCTTGGAAGAACTCCAGAAGGTGTTTTTCCACTTGAGGAAACTGATGTAGTAATGGAGTCGGAAGAAATAGTTGTCGATCTTGTGAAGAATAGTGTAGAATGCACTTTTGTGTTTCATAACACAGGAAAGAGTAAAAATGTGCTGATGGGCTTTCCGGGTAAACTTTTTGACAGTCTGGATAGTGGGCTTACGCAGGAAGTAAATCTTGAAATAAAGAATTTTAAATCATATGTAAATGGAAATGAACTTTCTGTTGCCCATGAAAAGGTTGATGAAAATTATAATACACAACCTTCAAACGGATTAAAATACAGTGAATATTTTACATTTACTGTTCCATTTAAAGAAGGTGAAAAACTGACAGTGAAAAATTATTACGATTTTACTCCTTCTTTTGATTCAATGGCGAATGTTTTCAGTGGATATGTTCTTAAAACAGGAGCAATGTGGAAAGGAAACATTGGTTCAGCAAAGGTAACCTTCAAGCTTGGAAAGCTGCAGCCTTACGAAATAGAAAGCCTGAAGCCAGGCGGATTCAAATTTGTCGGTGGTGAGCTAGTCTGGGAACGAATGGATTTTGAGCCTTCCTATGACCTTTGGCTATATTATAATACATTTCGTTACAGCCAAATAGATCAGTTTGTATCGAATTACGGTAACTCAAAAGATGAAATAGTTAATGAAATAGAGACCTACAAAAGGGTAGTAGAACTTACAGACAAGGGTGATACTACAGAACTGCTTGGAATGTACTCAAAAGCAGTTGAACAGAAGGATTCTGTATTGGCCTTATATATTGAGAGCTTTCTGCCTGAAGATAAAAAAACGCCTGAGAAACCTGCCCTTGGCGACATTAAAATTGAAAACAGAAATGGTGACTACCTGATAAGCTGTGACATTCAAAGCATAGATGCTCCAACTGTCCAAATCAGAGTAAGCCATATGGAGAATGATAAAGAGATATTGGACTGGGAGATTGAATCACCATCCTGTTCGTTTAGTCTGGCTCCAGGTATTGAATATAATATTACTTATACTTCACGTGATTGGATGGATCGTGAAGAAACAAAAACAATAAAGTATAAAGTTCCTGTCAAGGGAGAGGTATCGGTAGGAAGCCAGGCTCAACCATCTGTTGCTGCAAAACCATCGATAGCTGATACTCCATCAGTAGAAACTACTCCATCAGCTACAATAAATCCAAATATTGAGCCAGAAATTTCAAATGAAACCAGAGTTGTGTTGGTAACAAATACAAAGAGTCAGCCTAAAAGAGCTTCAGTTTGGGCTTTATCAGCTATTTTTATTTTGATTTCGGTAGCATTAGTAATATGGTACAATAGGAAGAAAGTTAATTAATAATAAAGGAATTTTAGAAAATATGAAAAATATCAATTCTGTTTATCCAACAGATAAAAAAGAGATGTATAAGCTTTTGCTTGATCAGATGAAAGCATTACTTGAAGGTGAGCATAACGTAGTTGCCAATCTTTCCAATGCATCTGCTTTGCTGAATGAAGCGCTGACCGATATTAACTGGGTAGGTTTCTATTTAATGCATGACGGCGAATTACTACTAGGACCGTTTCAGGGAAAAGTTGCGTGTGTACATATTGCAGTTGGCAAAGGTGTTTGTGGGACTGCCGTAATGAAAAACTCAACACAATTGGTAGAAAATGTACATAAATTTCCCGGGCATATTGCTTGCGATAGTGCGTCGAATTCTGAAATTGTAATACCACTGCATAGTGACGGCAGGGTTGTGGGAGTGTTAGATATTGACAGCCCTTCTTTCAGCAGATTTGATGCTACTGATGCAGCTGAACTGGAAAAGATTTCTCAGGTCATTGAGGAAGCAAGTAATTGGAATTTACTGAAAGGAGATATTTAATATGAAATCAAAAAAACTACCCCGCGCTTTGCCTTTTGAAATGGGAGTGAATCCAAAAGCTATTTTAAGACTTATTAATAAATTTGAAGAACAACAACTCGGAATGCATTCTTTTATGCTGCTGCGACATAACAACGTTATAGCTGAGGCTTGGTGGAACCCAATGAAACCTACATATAATCATATGCTGTTTTCATTAAGCAAAAGCTTTACTTCAACTGCCATTGGATTTGCGGTACAGGAAGGTTTGCTTACTACTGAGGATTATGTACTGTCCTTTTTCCCTGAAAAGCTGCCATGTGAACCCTGTGAGAATATGAAAAAAATGAAGGTCAAGCATTTACTAAATATGTGTACAGGCCATTCCGTAGAGCCGTCTATTGGTCTAAATGGAGTAGAAACAAGGGACTGGGTATATGCCTTTTTGACCTCTTATGTTGATTTGGAACCAGGAAGCAAGTTTGTATATAATACTCCGGCTACATATATGCTTTCAGCAATTCTTCAACAAAAAACAAAGCTTACTGTATTTGATTATTTACAGCCAAGATTATTTGAGCCTTTAGGAATTCGTGAAATCTGGTGGGAAACCTGCCCGGCAGGGATCAGTACAGGTGGATTTGGGCTAAATATAAAAACTGAAGATATCGCCAAATTCGGTACCTTCTTATTAAACAAGGGTTCATGGGAAGGAAAGCAACTGTTAAATTCTGATTGGATTGAAGAAGCATCAGCGAAACATATTGATAATTATGGAGATGCTCCTGACTGGAAACAAGGGTACGGGTATCAATTCTGGAGGTGCCAGCCTGAAGGGGTTTATCGAGGTGACGGCGCTTTTGGACAATATTGTATTGTCATGCCTGAGCAGGATGCAGTTATAGCAATACAGTCGGGGATTGATGATATGCAAATAGTTTTATCTGATATTTGGGA
>CAYQCA010000156.1:0-2159 GCA_964415835.1 uncultured Clostridium sp.
AAGATTCAAAAGAAATTGATACTGCTATGAAAAGTTTGGTTTGGGATAGCCTTGACAATACTATTGCCAAAATTCTAAAACAGGTAACACTAAGCGACCTTGTTTTAGAAGCAGAAACGAATAAATCAGGCGATAATTATATGTTTTATATTTAGAAGTCAGAATACAGGAGACAGAATTCAGTAGGAGGCCGACCTAAATCGGCCATTATTCTAAGCTCGAATTTCTAGTCTCTCATGGCCTTCTCAAGATCATTTATAAGGTCACCAATATTTTCAATTCCAACTGAAAGCCTCAAAAGTCGGTCATTAACGCCTATCCTGTTTCTCAATTCCTCGGGTATAGCTGCATGGGTTTGTATCATGGGATAAGTAATCAGGCTTTCAACACCACCAAGACTTTCTGCAAACATTATAACCTTTACTCTTTCAAGAATTTTTTCAATTAACGAAACTGAATCCACTTCAAAGGATATCATTGCTCCAAAACCCGAAGACTGTTTTAATGATGTTTCATAGCCCTCATGGTCCGAAAGTCCAACATAGTATACTTTTTTAACATGCTTATGCACATTAAGCCAATTTACAATATGAAAGGCGTTTTGCTGCTGCCTGTCAAGTCTGACACTAAGTGTCTTAATTCCACGTAGTAGCAGCCAGCTGTCAAAAGGTGCCAGTACGGCCCCCTCCGATTTTTGAATAAGCTTTATTTTATCTGAATAATTATCATCATTCATAACTAATAATCCAGCTAGTGTATCATTATGTCCTCCCAGATATTTGGTCCCACTGTGCACAACAATATCTGCTCCCAGCTCCAACGGCCTCTGATAGTATGGAGTCAGAAAAGTATTATCGACAATCAACAATGAGTTTCTTGATTTGGCCAAATCTGAAATCCTTCTAATGTCAGAAACCTTCATTGTAGGATTTGATGGAGTTTCAATAAACACAGCAGCTGTGTTTATCTTATAAGCCTCTTCTATCATATGGATTTTGCTTGTATCCACATAGCTGAAATCTATTCCATATTTTTTATAGACCTCTTCAAAAATCCTGTAAGTACCGCCGTATAAATCATCTGAGACTATAATATGCTGACCTGGGGAAAACAATTTTATAACGGCCGATATGGCAGCCATTCCACTTGAGAATGCGAATCCGTATTTGCCATTTTCAAGGTTGGCCATGGTATTTTCAAGTTCTTCCCGAGTAGGATTCTGAAGACGTGAATAATCATATCCGGTTGTTTGGTTTAACCCGGGGTGCCTGAAGGTTGCACTCTGATATATTGGAAAGCTCACTGCTCCCGTGGTCTCGTCGCATCCCCTGAATCCATGTACCAACTTTGTTTCTATATTTTCTTTTTTGAAGTACTCCTTACATCCTTCAGTCTTCATGTGGTTTTCAATCCTTCGTTCAAACTTCCTGTTCGGTATCCCTTCAGGTCAAGGGCAGTATACTTAAATCCTATGTTTTTAAACTCATCATAAATTTTATCACGCAACCCTTGTTCCAGCAGCTTTGAAAACTCATTCGGAGCAACTTCTATTCTTGCAATATCTCCATGGAACCTTACTCTTAGTTGTTTAAATCCAAGATCAATCATGAACTGCTCCGCTTTGTCAATCATACTTAGCCTCTCAGGCGTTATTTTTTCCCCATAAGGAAATCTTGATGCCAGACAGGCAAAGGACTGCTTGTTCCATGTCTTTAATCCCATTTCCCTGGATAAAAATCTTATTTCCTCTTTTGTCAGAGAAGCATCTTTTAATGGGCTCAATATACCGAGCTCTTTTATTGCTTGCATTCCAGGTCTGTAATCGCCGGTATCATCATAATTTGAGCCCTCCAATATATAATTTATACCCTCTTGACGTGCAATTTCCTGTATTTTTGAAAACAGGTCTTTCTTGCACAGATAGCATCTATTTATCGGATTATCAGAAAATCCCTCGACCTTCAACTCATCAAATGAAATAATTATTTGTTTAATGTATTGCCCCTCGGTATACTCTATAGCTTCCTTCAGTTCTCTCTCGGGATAAACCGTAGATTTTGCAGTAACAGCAACCACATTTTCTTCAAGAACATCCGAGGCAACCTTCAGAAGGAATGTAGAGTCTACGCCTCCTGAAAAGGCAACAGCTACACGCTGCA
>CAYQCA010000156.1:2259-8552 GCA_964415835.1 uncultured Clostridium sp.
CCTACTATTCCTATATAAATTATAATAAATATTACTATAACTATCTATGCATTGTCAATCTTAATTTTTACCGTATACACTCAGATTGTCCTACTTTTAATTACTTTATAAATATCATCAATATCGCATATTTTATAGAAGGAAGTTTTGCCTTCTTTAGAGGCATCCGCTAAAAAGAATGTTTTTCTTGAATGTCCAACCAATAATCTTCGCAGCCTGGCTTCATCCTCGTTATTATCCATCAATCCAAATTCTTCACTGTATGCATGGCAGGAGAAAAATGCCTTGTCGAAAAAGTATTCGGACAAGTTTTGAAAAGTGCTTAGACCGGAAAAAGACAGACTGTTTTCACGGAGTCTGCCGCCCAATGATATTATTTCGGCATTATGAAGTCTGGATAGCAGCAGCGTCGTTTTTGCACCATTTGTCACGATTCTGAGACCGCTCTTACTTTCTAGAAAAGGGATCATAAACGAGACCGTCGATGAGCTGTCAAGAAAAATGGTATCTCCGTTTTCAACTTCCTTTGCGGCATTCTCAGCGATGTGCTTTTTTTGCACGGCATTTTTCACTTCACGGTGCATAAGCGGTATTTCACTGTCCTGACCGCTTGATAGTACGGCACCGCCGTATACGCGTTTTACCAGGCATTCCTCTTCAAGTGCATTTAAATCACGCCTTATTGTTGCCTCATTTATATACAGTTTTTTTGATAGGTCCGACACTTTAATGAATTTATCGGATTTTATTATATCCAAGATCAGTTCCTGTCGTGCCTTCGGGGGCATGTTTTCTAAGTTCTTGTGTTCAATCATGTCAATTTTACCTTCATTATTATGTTCATTGTTGTAAATTGCACTGTTTTTCAGGCAACTATTGCGAAGATTATACAGCAATGCTAGAATCAAGTCAACAACCCTTTTATTGGAGGCTGGTCAATGACAGCAAAGGTTTTTAATATCCAAAAGTTCAGTTTGCACGACGGGCCGGGAATAAGAACTGCCGTTTTTTTCAAGGGCTGCAATCTAAAATGTAAGTGGTGCGCAAATCCAGAGTCGCAGCGACAGGAAGTTGAGGTAATGACCGATATATCAGTTTGTAGCTTGTGTGGTGCATGTACCGCTATTTGTAAAGATAATGCCAGAAAAATAATTAATGGCAGACTTTTGCTTGATTATGATAATTGCAGCTGTTGTCTGGAATGTAAAAAAGTCTGCAAAAGTCAGGCCTCATCTTTGGTTGGAAGAGAGTATACTCTTGAGGAAATAATGTCTGAGGTTAAAAAGGATCTGGTTTTTTATGAACAAGGCGGGGGCGTCACGCTTACCGGTGGCGAAATATTTATGCAATATAATTTTGTATTAGAGCTTTGTAAGCTTCTGAAACATGAAAATATCCATATTGCAATTGAAACATCAGGATTTACCTCACCAAGCAAATTCCATAATCTGGCTACTCATTGCGATTTGATTTATATTGATCTTAAACATTATGACAATGAAAAACATATTGATGGTACAGGAGTTCCTATCTTCCCTATCGTGAAAAATATTGCGTGGATGGTCGAGAAGGATATGAATTTTATCGTCAGAATTCCTGTTATTCCGGACTATAACAATTCTCTGTGCGATGCTGAAGGCTATGCGCACAGGTTGGCGGAACTAAATGTGAAACAGGTACAACTTTTACCGTTTCATTCTCTCGGGGCAAAAAAGTATGAGTTTTTAGGAAAAGAATACATGTATAAAAATTATTCTTCTTTGGTAAAAGATGATTTGGAAGAATATAAAATGATTTTACAAAGATATGGAGTGATGGTTTCAAATGGTGCAAGATAAGAAATTCAAGTGCAGTACCCAAAGGATCAGCAATTTCAGAGAGAACCTTATCAATACGCTTCCAAAGATTTGTGTCCAGCGAGCGGTCTTGACAACAAAAGCCTACAAAGAACACGAAATGGACCAAATCGTCGTAAAAAGAGCCTATATGCTCAAAGAAATCCTCGAAAATATGACCATTTATATCGAATCGGACTCTCTGATCGCCGGTAACCAGGCTTCATCCAACAGAGCAGCACCAATATTTCCGGAGTATGCAATGGATTGGATCATCAAAGAGCTTGATGAATTCGAGCTAAGAAACGGAGACAGGTTCTCGATTCGTGAGGATGACAAGAACATACTGCGCGAAATATACCCGTATTGGAAAGGAAGAACGCTGCAGGATAAGGCTTATGCCGTATATCCTGAAAAGGCGCGGCTTATCTATGATCTTGGAATAATCCGCAATGAGGGAAACATTACCTCCGGGGATGCCCATCTTGCCGTGGACTACGGTACAGTTTTGAAATGCGGGCTTGATAGCTATAAAAAGCGAGCGCAGTATAAATTGGATAGCCTTGATCTGAGCAACTTTGAAGATATTAAGAAGAGCTTTTTGTATCGTGCAGTAATCATTACTATTGATAGTGTTGCTGCCTTTACATGCAGGTATGCCGAGCTTGCCGAAGCCTTGGCAGATACTGTAGACAATCAAAGAAAAGCCGAACTGCTTGAAATGGCCCGAATATGCAGAAAGGTCCCGATGAAACCGGCAGAAACCTTTTATGAGGCAATTCAGAGCGTTTGGTTCGTTCATCTGATTCTTCAGTTAGAATCAAACGGACACTCCTTATCCTTCGGAAGGTTTGATCAGTATTGTCTGCCATACTACAAAAAAAGCAAAACGGACGGCATGACGGACGAGTTTGCCATCGAACTGCTTGAAAATCTATGGTTGAAGACATTTACAATAAATAAAGTCAGAAGCAAGGGCCATTCACGCTTTGCCGCTGGAAGTCCCATGTATCAGAACATTACAATAGGCGGTCAGACAACCGATAAAAAGAATGCGGTCAACGATCTTTCGCGGCTGGTCTTAAGATCTGTCGCCAACACACATTTACCGCAACCCAATCTAACTGTCAGATATTTTTCCGGTATGCCGCAAGATTTCATGGATGAATGCATCAAAGTCATAAAGGAAGGTTTTGGCATGCCGGCCTTTAACAACGATGAAATTATTATTCCCTCGCTGGTAAAGCAGGGAGTTACGGAAGAGGATGCCTATAACTACAGTGCAATAGGCTGTGTTGAAGTAGGTGTGCCCGGAAAATGGGGCTACAGATGTACCGGCATGAGTTACCTCAATTTCCCGAAAACTCTTATGACAGCCTTGAACAACGGTGTCGATTTAAATACTGGTGAGCAGATATGTGCTCCTGTGGATCACTTTATTAACATGAAAACTTTCGATGAGGTTTTGGATACCTGGGACAAAACCGCACGACAGCTAATTAAAATCGGCGTCACACTGGACAACTGCGCTGATTTGGTTATTGAGCAGGAGGTACCCGATATTCTCTGCTCGACGCTCGTTGACGACTGCATAGAGAGAGGCAAGCACCTGAAAGAAGGTGGTGCTGTTTATGATATTATCAGTCAGTTGCAGGTAGGTATCGCAAATCTCGGAGACTCGTTGGCCGTAATAAAGAAGGCGGTCTATGATGAGAAATTACTTACAGCAGAGGAGCTTTGGAATGCATTGATCAATAATTATGAGGTCGAAAACGGAGAGTATATCCGTAAGCTATTACTCAGTATGCCAAAATTCGGAAATGATGACGATTATGTAGATGAGCTAGTTGTAAAAGGTTATGACACATACATTGATGAAATCAAAAAATACAGGAATACCCGCTATAACAGAGGTGTGATAGGCGGACATTACTGTCCCGGAACCTCCTCTGTTGCCGCGAATGTTGCCCAAGGAGCGTCAACACCTTCAACTCCTGATGGCAGGCGTTTCGGTGAGCCTTTGGCCGAAGGTTGTTCACCGCAGCACGCATGTGATACAAATGGGCCTACAAGCGTATTCAAATCGGTTTCAAAGCTGAAAACACTTGAAATCATGGGCGGGGTACTGCTAAATCAAAAGGTCTCTCCCATTATTCTTTCACAAAAAGAAGACTGCCAAAAGCTGAGTATTCTCATCAGAACATTTTTTGACAAGCTGCACGGATACCATGTTCAATATAATGTTGTTTCGAAAGAAACACTGATAGACGCTCAAAAGCACCCTGAAAAGCACAAGGATCTTATCGTAAGAGTTGCAGGATATTCTACCTTCTTCAATCTTTTGTCAACTGCTTCTCAAAATGATATAATATCCCGTACCGAACAAACATTTTAATAAAAGGATGGAAACTGAACATGAAAGCATCTCTTAAAGGTAAGGTAGCCATTATCACAGGTGGCGGCGGCGGTATCGGAAGAGCTACCGCACAGGCTCTGGCCAGGGAAGGCGCCAAAATCGCATTATGCGGAGGAAATAATATTGAAAAGCTGGCAAAAACCGAAGATATTGTTAAAGAATGCGGGACAGAAGTCTTTACTTTGCCCGGGAATCTTACAGAACCGGATTTCCTCGGAAATTGTATAGATAAATTTGCAAATCATTTCGGGCAAATAGATATTTTAATTAATAATGCCGGGTTGGCTCTAAACAAGCCATTTGAGGAAACCACGCAGAAGGATTTTGACGAAATATTCAACGTTAACGTCAAAGCTCCGTTTGTCCTTTGTCAGAAAGTGCTGCCATACCTCCGCAAGTCCGACCATGCAGCGATAATAAATATTTCGTCAGTTGTCGGGCATAAAGGATATATCAATCAGGCTGCATATGCTGCTTCAAAGCACGCAGTACTCGGGTTCAGCAAATCACTGGCGAATGAAGTCTATACTCAAAACATAAGAGTTCATACTATTTGTCCCGGTGGTGTGTACACTGACATGGTAAAAGTTGCCCGTCCGGATTTAACAGGAGACGACATGATTACACCTGATGAGGTTGCAGATATTATTCTTTTTCTTCTCCAAAGCAGAGGAAATGCTGTCATAGACGAAATATGTGTGCACAGAACCGGAAAACAGCCATTTGATATTTAAAACCAAGCAGTGATATAATTATTTTACAGCTTTTGTGGGGGTATCGGATGTGGATTTTAATGAGCTAATTAATGTAGCTGTGGATGTAGGCTATTATATCCTTGAAAACGGAGCAGAAATATACCGTGTAGAAGAGTCAGTTCAACGTATTATACATGCATATGGTGTACAGGAGGCGGAGGTATTTGCTATACCCTCCTGTATTATTGTTACATTGTCTACTGATGATGGAAAAAGCTTTACTAAAACAAAACGCATACATTCAAGATGGACTAATCTTGATAGAGTGGAACAGTTAAACAGTCTTTGTCGGAAAATTTGTGATGAAAAACCGGATTTTAGAATAATAAGGCAGGAATTAAGGGATATAAACAACCGACATATATACAGTTTAATGGTACAGATAATCGCTACCGCATTTATCGCCTTTTTCTTTACATTATTCTTTGGCGGAGCTATTCGTGATGCATTATGCTCTTTTGCTATCGGAATTTTTCTTCGAGTAATAACTCATACAATGGATAGTTTTAAAACCAACGTATTTTTCACCAATATTATAGCAAGTGGATTTACAGCTATATTAGCCGTATTTATGGTGAATTTGAATATAGGTATAGACGTGAATAAAATTATTATCGGAACACTTATGAATCTTGTTCCGGGAGTAGCTATAACAAACTCCATAAGAGATATTATTGCCGGAGATTTAATTGCTGGTTTAACCAAGCTTACAGAGGCTATTTTAACAGCTACGGCTATGGCGGTTGGTGCAGGCCTTGCCCTATCAGCCTCAAGAATATTTTAAAAGGAGGCTATGGCATTGGAAATATTTTTACCCTGTTTATATTGTTTTTTAGCGTGTATGTTTTTCTGTTTTGTCTTTAATATAAGATGGAACAGAATGATAGCTGCATCTATAGGCGGAGCTTTGGGGTGGTTTACATTTCTTGTTCTTGATGGTGATTTAGGAAACATATATAGATATTTTATAGCAACGGTAATAATATCGATATATTCAGAAATAATGGCCAGGATACATAAAGCACCTGTAACAGTATTTCTTATAATTGCGATTCTGCCGCTTGTACCAGGTGGTGATATCTACTATACGATGCTATATTGTATACGAGGAGATATCTCAGCGTTTATACAAAGGGGAGTATTTACTTTAGGAATAGCTGGTGCCATAGCATTAGGCATTTTATTTGTTTCGTCATTAGTGAGATTATGGACAACAGTTTTTATGAGGATCCCCAAGAATATTAATATAATCAAAAATGGTAAGCCCCCAGATCATGGGGGCTTTTA
>CAYQCA010000156.1:8652-10066 GCA_964415835.1 uncultured Clostridium sp.
GGCCATTTGTCGACACTGTCGGAAACATTCCCTGAGATGGTCACAGTGCTCTCAGCGGAGGTAGACGGGCAGTTACTGAAGGTCAATTCCGGTGCTGCTACCGAATCTGTGGCCGTATATACAATTTCTTTAGTAAATTCAATGGTCTTGCCGCTGCTGTTCACAGCCTTAATCACAAAGAAATTCTTTCCTTCACTCAGTGTAACTTTTTTGCTCCAGCTGTTGTCCCAGGATGTGTAGATCTTCTGATTATTAATATATACAGAGGGATACAAGTCGACCTTGTCCTTTACTGTTCCTGAAATTGTTACCGTGCTTATTTCCGATGTTGCAGGGCAGTTGGTAATGTTCAACTCTGGTGCAGCCTGTGCAAATGTGATGACCTTTGTCAATGTTGTTACTTTTCCGTTTTTAATTTTTACCGAAAATACGAATGGATTGGCACCGTCCTTTAATTCGGCATAATAGGTGAATTCGTATGTACCGGATCCATAGTGTTCACTGGAGAAATATACCTCTTCACCGTTGATGGTAAAATCTGAGCTGTAATCAACGCCCGTCAGGGTACCTTTGATCGTTAGATACTTAGTTTCACTGGTATCAGGAAAATTCGGCAGATTAATCCCTGCGTTTATAGCCTGATAATCCACCGTTTTCTTTACAACAGCCTTTCGCCCGTTTTTTATCGCAACGACTTCCACTTCATAGTTTCCTTCATTCTTAAGCGTAGTATTTACTTTAAACTGACCATCACTGTCTACCTTCACGTCAAAGCCGTTAACCTTGACTCTTGCTCCTTGCTGAGTAGCCCCTGTGATAGTCAGCTCTGCCTCATTTGTCACTTCAGGAACATTCACCGTAAGCTTCAGCGGATCCTTTGCATCTGTAACTGTTCCCTTGAGCACCTTATAGAGCAATACTGCCACTTCGGCACGTGTAATCGATGCCGTAGGCCGCAGATATTTTCCGGAGCCGACCATTATTTTCTGCTCAACCACCACGCCGACGATATCGCGGAGATTTAGTGATACCTGATTTGCATCCAGATAGTTTTCTTCAAGAATATCCGAATTATCCAGATCGTCCCCGGTAAAGCCCAGTATTTTTGCAAGAGCAATCGCAACATCTTCTCTTGTTGCCTTTCCGCCGGGATCAAAGAAAGCTTTTCCGCCTTTTGGAGGATAATAGCCTGTCAAGTAATCCTTTGTTGACTCAATTGCCTTATAGGACCATCGGGTTAAAGGCACATCTGAAAAAGTCTGCCCGGATACTGACATATCCGTATTAAAGGCATTTGCCAGCATTGCGGCAAACTCCTCCCTGGATACATTCTTGCCAGGCATATAGTTTCCTTTTCCATCACCATTAATAATTCCCGCACGTCCAAAATAATTAATGGCGTCCTTTGCCCAAC
>CAYQCA010000157.1:0-10061 GCA_964415835.1 uncultured Clostridium sp.
GAATATGAAGCATTCCGTCTACATAGCCGATGCCCGTAAAATTAATACCCTCAACTGCAAAATTCATTGGAACAGATGGAACAAGAACTCTTGCACTGGTTTCATGATCTGGAAAGTATTTTTCGTACTGGGGGCCGCCGCCTCCTCCTGTTGGAACCTGCTTTGTCAAAGGCGTGACGTCAATACTTGCCAAATCAACTTCAATCGGTATTTCATCATATATATGCTTGTCGCTGATAAATTCTCTGACGGAAAAGGTTATTTTATCTCCGGTTATCTTTTTATTACCCCATTCTGTTATAGATATCATAAAGGTTGCTGTTCTTGTCGCATCATCATAACCAATCAGCTCACAGGTCGCTGAACTGTCAAACGGCCGGTTAATGGAATAGCTGTCATAAAGATCTGTGGTTTTATCAACACGTTTTCCGGTAAGGTCTTGCATTGTAATATAAATTTCAGCAACATTATCATGAATATATGCAGCGGCAACCTCCATTTTAATGCCATTATCTTCGCAGGATTTCTGCACCGGCATAAAAAATTGAGCTGCAGCCGGAGAAACATGATACATTAACCGATAGACGCCAGGCACATTAGCAGCAAGGACAGGTGTTACTGTTATAACAAGAACTATCAGTATTGCCAATATTGCAACAGGTTTTAGAAAAGGAATTTCAGCTTTTTTTGCTGCTCTTTTAGGCTCGTTTATTGAGTCAATAATTTTATTTACTAGCTCTTGACCGGGGTAAATCTGTTCATTTATTTTGCGATATTTTTCTTTAAACATCATAATCCTCCTTCAAAATTTCTTTCAACTTGTACCGTGCCCGTGTAAGCTGTGTTCTGACTGTAGACGGCTTTCGATTTAATATGCCGCTGATTTCTTCTATGCTTAAGTCCTCATAATAAAACAGGTGTATTACTGCTCTGTACTTATTCGGCAATTTTTGAAGTTCCCGGTAAAGATCGGTCTCTTCCTTCATTTCAAATACAATAGTTTCATTTAGCGGTACCACTTTCTTTATCCAGGAAGATGCCCACATTTTTTTGCAGCAGTTGACAGTAACACGGATAAGCCAGGCTTTTCTATGTTTTTCACTTTCAAAATGAGGTTTTTTCCTGATATATCGGAAGAAAACTTCTTGATAAATATCATTAGCAATGCTTTTATTTCTTGTCTGTGAAAAAGCCAGCCGGTAAACCATATTAGAATATGCTTTTACAACACTCTCCGGACAATCATCCGTACGCAATGATTGTTGTTCCATTAGCTTAAATCCTCCTTCTAGAGCCTGTTTAATATGAATACCCTTTAGTGCATTAAAAGGCTACACTAAAATTATAAAAAAATTTTTGAAAATAAAAAAGCGCTTATCCGGATTTGGACAAGTGCTTATAAAAGTTTAATTCAATATCGCTGAAATTGCTTGTTATAATTTATGCTTAAATTGCGGCAGCCACTCTTTATTAGCCTCAAACATTTCGTTTACCATGGATTTAATTTCTTCAAGGCTTAAAACAGCTGATGTAAGCGGGTCAAATGCGATTGCATGGAATACTTTTCGTGGATCTCCAGAAATAGCCCCTTCAACAGCAAGCTCTTCACAACGAGCACTGGTGTTTGTCAGTATAGCGAGCTGATCAGGGAGATTACCGACGTGAATTGGTTCCAGACCCTTTTTGGAAGCTAATACAGGAACTTCCACACAACATCCCTGTGGTAAATTGTCAATTAGCCCGAAGTTACGTACATTACCATTGAATTTATATAATGTACCATCACCTATAGTAGCATTAAATATGTTGGCTGCATACTCATTTCCTCTAGCCAGGTTCACTGTTTCTTCAGCCATCCACTTATTAATTTCATCTTTCCAGATATGTTCTCTTTTTAAATACTCATCCAGTATATACCCGTAAGCACCTGGGTTCCAGCCGGTACCAGAAATACAATATTTATCAATGAGGTCGGGTCTTTTTCTAAACCAGGCATTATATTCGGAGTTGTGTCCGCTGGATTCAGTAACGTAATAATCCAGGTGAAGAAACATTTCGTTTCTAACAATTTCCTCATTATATATTTCCGGTTTATTGACTGCTTCTCTAATTAAAGGATAAGCATCTTTTCCATTCCATTTGAAATCAAGATAGAAAGCCTGATGGTTTATACCTGCACATAGATATGTAATTTCATCCATCGGAGCACCAATCCATCTTGCGAGCATTTCAGCGGTCCCCTGTACACTATGGCATAAGCCGGTTACCTTGACTTTGCTGGTTCCCTGCATGGCGCGGCAAAGCATTGCCATAGGATTTGTATAGTTTAAGAAAATAGCATCAGGACAGTACTTTTCAATATCTTTGCAGATATCAAGCATTAAAGGAATAGTCCTCAAAGCTCTGAAGATTCCGGCAGGCCCCCTTGTATCACCAACATTAATATCTACACCATATTTTTTAGGTATCTCTACATCATGACGCCAAATATTGACACCACCTGCCAGAACAGTACAAACAACTCCGTCAGCATCTTGAAGAGCCTCAGCTCTATTCATTGTAGCAATAACCTTTGCAGGATATTTTCCGGCCTTAACTATTTTTTCTACAGCTGATTTAATACTTTCGAGGCGCTCCGGATTTATATCCATCAAAGCTATTGTGCAGTCGCTAAATGCCGGATACGATAGTATATCTTTAACTAAACATCTTGTAAAGCCAAAGCTGCCTGCTCCTATAAAAGCTATTTTTTTCATGGGATCACTCCTTCAATTCTTAATATTTTAATTTTAATATCCACCAAACATAACTGATACAAATATGACAATAATCTTGATGAAGACTACTTGACAGTGGTATCATTATTGTGTGGAAAAACCTATAGATTAGTTACAGTATCTAAGTCTATTCTATATTATTTTATTGCTGAGTAAATGGAAATAAGCTATTAAAATATGGAAAAATGCTAGATTTTTTAGCTACAGGAGAGAGCTATATGAATAAAGATACCAGCCTAAGTTTTTATCATTCGTCAAAGGAAGATTGCATTCCCGGACATTATTATGGACCTGCAGTCAGAGATCATTTTCTGATACACTACGTTTTAAAGGGAAGAGGCATTTTTAAGGTGGGGGATACAACATATAATCTGCGTGCAGGTTATGGATTTTTAATATGTCCCTGGCGGGTAACTTTCTACCAGGCCGATTATGAAGAGCCATGGAGTTATTGTTGGGTAGGCTTTAGTGGTACTTCGGCAGAATATTATCTTAATCAGGCAAATTTAACAGCTGACAATCCTATTTTTGAATATACCAAGGATGATTATTTAAAAAATATTATATTTGATTTGAGCAGCGCCGGAAAAGCATTTTCGTCCATAGCCGCCAGAGAGGCAAAGCAAACGGGTTTGCTTTATTTATTTCTCACTGTGTTGATGGACAACGCATCAAATGGCAGCCTTGCTGGGAATATTGACAACAAAACCGATATGTATGTTAAAAAGGCCAGCGAATACATTTCGAGAAATTATTCAAGAGAAATCAGAATAGATGAGGTGGCTGGATATATTGGATTGGACAGAAGCTACCTGGGCGCATTGTTTAAGGAAAACATGGGCTGCAGTCTGAAGCAGTACCTCACAAAATTCAGGATTGATAAAGCCTGCATTCTAATGCTTGAACCCGGGCTTTCAATAGGCGATATTGCACGCTCTGTGGGATATGAAGACCCTTTGCTTTTTTCTAAAGTATTTAAAAGTGTGAAGGGACAGAGTCCAACAACACATAGAAAATCTCAGCAGTAATGTAAGGTTTATCAAAATTAGATGTCTTATATAGGTGAAGGGGCTCTATTCACCATTTAAATACAGGGAGGTGGAAACCATGGACGACCATCAGATAATTGAACTTTACTGGCAAAGAAACGAAAAGGCTATTGAGGAGACTAACCTTAAATATGGTTCCTATTGTCATACTATCGCATGTAACATTCTGAACAGTAATGAGGATTCAGAAGAGTGTGTAAATGAAACCTGGCTCCGGGCATGGGAATCAATTCCACCTCAGTATCCTGAAAGGCTGCGCATGTACCTGGCAAAAATAACCCGCAATCTTTCATTCAATAAATTTAAAGCAAGAACTGCTAATAAGCGCGGCGGCGGTAAAATTTCAATTGTGCTTGACGAACTGGGAGATTGCCTGGCAGACAAGTCAGATGTAGAATCTGCATATCAAACAAAAGAGTTGGGGCTGAGCATCAACCGGTTTGTACATACTCTGTCTGAACGCGACTGTAATCTATTTGTGAGAAGATATTTCTTCACCGAATCCATTGCGGAAATTTCAGAGCGTTATGGAATGACGACAAATAATGTTATGGTAGTTCTGAGCCGTACCCGCCAAAAACTCAAAATATTTCTTGAACAGGAGGGATATATCGTATGAATAAAGAGAAACTATTTGAGAGCATTAACGCGATTGATGATGATATTCTCGAGCGCAGTGAAAAAACACCAGCGAAAAAGCCTCGCAGAGCATGGTTGAAATGGGGAGCATTAGCAGCCGGCATCTGTATTGTAACGATAGGTGTCATCCTTGGGATACGGGCAGGACATACCAGGCCATCTGAGATTTTGGACAATACAGATTCGGCGTATTGCTATGCAAGCGTTGTTAACTATAATGGCAGCAGTTATGAGAGTATCTCGGAGCCGGATAATTTTCAACTGGGAAAAAAACTTGGCACTGTAGAATTGGACTTGAAAGGCTTTAACGGAGAGGTGGATGAGTCTATAATCAGCTCCACCGTACTGGCACCTGGAGATATGATATACGAATGGGCTGGGTACAGCAAAGAATTTCGTATCTGCGGGAAAAAAGCAGATGGGACCATCATTTACTTTGAACGCCAAAGGGCAGAAGGTATGGAGCGCGAAACCATCGCTGAGCTTTTCCCGGAAAATTCAACAGTTACCAAAATAACGATTTGCGACAACTATCCTACTCAGCTTGGCGAAATCACGGACCGTCAGCAGATTGAGAACATTTTGGAAGTGTTTAAGCAGCAGGCTGCGTTCACTGATATTGAGGATGAGAAGGATCGCCCTTCTATGGGAGATGACAGCAGGCGACTGTATCTGACGCTGGAGGACGGCAGCCAGACAGAAATCCTTCTGTATAATGGTGAAATTGGGAGTTGGATTGGATATATTGCTTTGCCGGACAGCTTTTGGGATATGATTAACTCCTCCATCATCTATGAGGGTGGAGAAACATATCTGAACTACGGTGCCTTGTATGCCGATATAGACTTTTACAATTATGGGGGCTCTGGCGGAAATTTGGTAAACAGTAATTATGCCATGGAACCGGTTTGGGCTGTCAACGGCGAGCTGCGGATGGGCTCGTATAAAGGTGGTGGCTATATTGTACTGGCGAAGGATGCAGCCGGGTTTATCCGTATTGAAAATAACGACATATGGTATTTGAACACTTCCGGAGCTGTGGCTCATATCCGATTTTTGTACTCTGGTGACCAAGGAAGCTTTTATGACTCCATTAGTAACGGAAAAGATTTATCATCGGCTATAACTGTGCGAGAGGTTCTGTACCCAGGGCCGTTTATTTCGCTGAAGGTAAGAGATGGCGTGGTGTGGACGCTGAATGACAAGGGAATTTTGGCAAAAAACGGAGAGCAAATCGCCGCCGGGGTTGCCTGTTATGCACTGGATTCAGGAGGAGTGACATTCGGGGGTGCCGATGGTCTTTTCAGAGAACCTTTGTCTGGCGGTAAAACAATTCAGCTGGCTAATGGGCCCGTCACAGCGGTAGCTGCTGCCGGAATACGAGTGTACTATGCAACCAGTTCGGGAGAAATCCGACGTGTAAATGTTGACGGAACAAAGGAAGCTCCAGTTTTCGGAATATCCGCCATAGCCCTGCAATATTTTGGGGACGATAGAAATGGGGGCTTGGCTATTCTGGGCTCGGATGGCAAAGCGTATCTGCTTTATCAGGAGTCCTTGCTCTATCTCACAGCTGAGAATGCTGCAGGCATTGAAGTAAACCCCTATGGCATTGTAGCAATTCTTTATAAAAACGGAGAGCTGGAGCTCACTTGGAGTTCACATGAACCCGGTAACGGCGGGCTTTACTTAAGAGATGGATTCATTTTGCCTGTACATTAAGTATAACCGAAGCCATCCCCACCACAGCTTTAAGTGGTGAGATGGCTTCGATACAGTATTTTTTTACAATGTTATTTCATCTATTGACTTAAGTTCTTCCTGTGTAAAATCCAATTTTTCCAGTGTTTTAACATTTTCGATAACCTGCTCTTTTTTGCTTGCTCCTATTAATACCGAAGTAACCTGATCATTGCGGAGAACCCAGGCTAGCGCCATCTGAGCAAGAGTTTGGCCTCTTTCAAGTGCTATTTTGTTTAAAGCAATTATTTTAGTAAGCTTTTCCTCTGTTATATTGTTTTCAGTTAAAAAAGGAGAAATGTGTTTCCCAACTCTTGAATCTGAAGGAATACCGTTTAAATATCTGTTTGTCAATAAACCCTGTGCAAGAGGGCTAAACGCAATTAAACCAATACCTTTTTTATTAGCATAGTTTTTTAAACCATCGTCCTCTATCCATCTGTTAAACATGGAATATGAAGGCTGATGAATTATAAAAGGGGTACCCAACTGGTTTAGAATTTCATAGGCCTTTTCTGTCTGATCTTTTTTATAATTTGAAATGCCAACGTATAGAGCTTTGCCTTGTCGGACAGCAGAATCCAGTGCCAACATTGTTTCTTCTAATGGTGTTTCGGGATCCGGTCTATGGGAATAAAAAATATCTACATAATCAACTCCCAGCCTCTTTAGGCTCTGATCTAAACTAGCCAGCATATACTTTCTTGAACCCCATTCACCATACGGCCCGGGCCACATTAAATAGCCGGCTTTAGTAGATATAATCAATTCATCCCGATATTGCTTTAAATCACTGCTTAATAACTTGCCCAAGTTTTCTTCTGCTGATCCTCTAGGCGGGCCATAGTTGTTTGCAGCATCAAAATGAGTAATACCAAGATCAAAGCAGGTAAATAGTATTTCTTTCATGCTTTCATAATTATAGACATGGCCAAAATTATGCCAAAGTCCAATTGATATCGCCGGCAGTTTTAAACCACTTTTTCCGCAGCGATTATACTTCATACTGTCATATCTTGACTCACTTGCAATGTACATTAGTTAATCATCTCCATTTCATATAGTAAAAAATGCAATATATATGCCAATTTATGCAAAGAAATTTCCTTAAGTTGATAATACAATATATTTATTAATACCACAAGGATATAGGAGGTTAACATGAATAACGCAAAGATATGTGTTCAGGCAATGATGATTAAGAAATCTTTTACGGAAAATGGAGCTTACAATACCTTTAAAAAGCTATCTGATATAGGGTTTCACTACGTTGAACTGTCGCAGGTTCCCATGGATTCCGAGAGTGTGAACGAAATGGCAAGGGCTGGTAAGGATTTTGATATTGAAGTTGCTGCAATATCCGGGAATATAGAGCCAAATAGCGCTAACCAGGAAGCATTATCTACTCATTTTGACAAGTTTATTTCAGACTGTGAAAGATTAAACTGTAAATATATTAGAATAGGTATGCTTCCATTCCGTTACCTGGAATCAGAAAACAAGATTCTTGAATTCTGTCAGAAATCAGAAAAAGCAGCCAGGGAATTGAATAGTTATGGAATCAGCCTTTACTATCATAATCATCATATAGAATTCCAGAAATTCAACGGGAGAACTATTCTAGATATCATCAGGGAAAACGCACCCAGGATGGGTCTTGAACTGGATGTTCACTGGATTCAAAAAGGAGGGAAAAACCCTGTTGACGTAATAAATCAAAATAAAGGTCGGATAGACCTTCTGCATCTGAAAGACTATAGAATAAAAAACGCTCCATCGGAGTTGTTTAGCACTGAGGGAGCAGATTCCGGGAAATATTTCAGCTCATGCTTTGAATTTGCAGAGGTGGGAGAAGGCAATCTTGATATGAAGGCTATTATCGAAGCAGGTCTGGCTATGGGAACTAAATATTTAATAATCGAACAGGATGATACATATGGTAAAGATCCCTTTGAGAGTTTAACAATTTCAGCAGACAACTTGAAAAGAATGGGCTACCTGGATTTGTTCAAGTAGGAATTAATATTGAAATTATTGTAACTTTTATGTAACCCTTTTTTGTTTTTACTTTGGTAAATTAATATTAACACAATATTATAAAAGAAGAAGGGATATATCATGGTTAGAAAGTTTAGAAAGACAGTAATCGCTTCTGTAGTGAGTGCCTTATTACTTGCTCCGGCAGTTCCGGTTCAAGCTGAAGTTTTTAGTCCATCACACATTTATATTAATGACATTAAAACAGAAATTAAGGACACTCTTATATCGGGAAAAAGGTATTTACCATTAAAAAGTATATGTGAAAATATGAATTGTACAGTTTTATGGAACAATAGTGAAAAAAAGATTACTGTGATTAGACAGGAGAAAAAAGTTGAGTTTAAGCTTAATGAGAACATTATCAGCATTAACGGGCATGAAAGGTATCTTCAGGACTCCCTGAAAATAATTAAGGGAACCTCATATGTGCCTACGGAAATCCTGAGTGAAAATCTTGGAATTGATATTACATATGTTGAGGATTCAAATACAATAAAAGTAAGTTCTATAGTGGAAAATCCCGTTATGTTCTCCAATCAAAGAGAACAAAGCAAGAGCGATGTGGAGGTTGACATTCAATACCCTCAAATAAGCGGGCTTAATAATAAAAAGGCTGAAGAAAAAATCAACTCGGTTTTAAAAAAGCATGCAGAGGATTTCAAACTGGTAACAAAAGATTTTGATAAGGAAGTAAAAGAGCTTCGTAAAAGTGGGTTTAAGCAAAGTTATGGCATTAATTTGAACTATGACGTGAAATATAACAATAAAGATCTTTTAAGCATTGTATTTACTAACTACACGTACACAGGCGGTGCGCACGGTTCTTATGACAATATTTCATATACATTTAATCTTTTGACCGGGGAAACTTACAGCCTTGACGACCTTTTCAGCTCCGGTTCAAATTATGAAGCTTATATCAATAAATTCATTAACGACAAAAATAATAAAACCGAGGTTAAGTTGGATGGATTTAAATCTATATCAAAAAATCAAAAGTATTATTTAAGCAATGACGGTATTGTGATTTATTTTGACCTTTACCAGTATACCCCGTATGCAGCTGGAATTCCAAAGTTTACTATTCCTTATGATTACGATGTGTTTCCGTATTTATACAATATAGATAATTTTACAAAGGATTATAGCAATCTGGTGAGTAATAAAAATTTAAATAGTATAGTAATTAATACACTTAAAGATCAAAAAAATGAAAAGAATCTATTGCTTGATATACGTTACCCTCAGTTGAAAGGTTTGGAAAGCAAGCAGATCGGAGCAAAAGTCAATGACAGGATTAAGGAATACGCCGAAAGCTACAAAAAAATAGAAGAGGATAAGTTCAGAGCATTAGGCAACAAGTATGAAAGTGTGACCGGGACAAAATATGTTATCGGGCTGGATTATAAAATTAAGTATAACTACAATGATGTAATAAGTATTGTATTTTCTGAATATTTGTATACGGGTGGAGCTCATGGGAATTCAACGCAGAAAGCTGTTACAATAAATTTAGATTCAGGTATGGAATATGAACTCAAGGATTTGTTCAAGGATGGTACAGATTATGTCAAGGAAATTGACAAACTGGTGAAGCAAAAAGTCGGTCTTCATGAGCAGAAGGAGTTTATAAATTTTGAATCCATAAGCAAATCTGAAAATTACAATAAGAATTTTTATCTAGATTCTAATGGTTCTGTTGTAATATACTTTCAGCATTATGATATTGCACCGTATGCATTAGGAATACTTGAGTTTGATATGAGTAGGGATGAACTTCTGGCTGTAGCCAGCGACTGGGTTGCAAAGGACATTT
>CAYQCA010000158.1:0-9984 GCA_964415835.1 uncultured Clostridium sp.
TGGTACGCCCGACACGATTCGAACGTGCGACCTGCGGTTTAGGAAACCGACGCTCTATCCTACTGAGCTACGGGCGCATAATACAACTATCATAGTATACTAAATATTTTTCAGATTTTCAAGCATATTTTATGGAATAAATTAATAAATTAAACCTTCAAATAGCGGCCAAATAGCACGTCAGACGACCATAAAGCATCCGGGTAAGCGCAATCAACTGATATAACGAGGCAGTTAAATGGGCCCCCGCCCCACTTCTACAAGTGGCGGGTACGCTTTGGTTTTCAGGCGGCGAGCACATATCTCCTGCCTCGTTGAAACGCGCAGAGGTAATAAAATTTTTCTACAGCCGAAAAATTTTATCTGAACCTATGCGTTATCATGAGCTTACCCGGATTTTTTTAAACATTTCCATTTGTGTATAAATTAATTAAGAAGTACCCAAGTCCTATCAGAGCAATTATGCCGGCAATCAACGCAGTTACTTTCCATGGAGACAGTGGTGATTTACCTTCAACCCTTCCGGTTTGGCCATTTATCATATAACCGTAGGACTTATTCTTATATTTGAATGATGAGAACCATAGGGGTAAAAGTATATGTTTATACTTTTTATTCCAGTAAGAGGTCTTAAATTTCAAACTGGCCACTTCGTCAGCATTTATTTGCAGTTCAATACCTCGTTCGATAACGTATTTAAGCCTGTCTTTTGCAGTCTCCCAGCCCGTTTTTAGATCTACGGAGTAGCGCTCAGCTTTAAAACCGGATAGATATTCCGGTTTGTAGGGAGTAAGCTCCGCCAAATTGTAGGGCTGGATACTGGCCATCATGCTATCATCGATATTTACAGAAGAATCAACAATATAGTTCCTAAAATCCTCAAAATATTGTCCTGACACGGGATACCACCTGGTCCTTCGTTCCTGATGGGCCACCTGCTCTGTCTTACCGTTTCTAGTCTCTGTCCTGTAAACTGTAACCCAGTAATATTCACCTGCCATGGCAGTATAAAATGAACTTGTATCAGCATCAAAGGTCCAGCAGGGAACATACATACCGGTCAAACGCACACTCTGATTATTGACTCCTTTTTTAAGCGCAGTCGGTGCCAACCATTTGCTCCTGATCCACTTTTTATATTGAGCTACAGCCATCTCTTCTGTGACCTTAAATGGGATAATGCTTTCAGGCTTAATACCGGTAGTGATTACTTCCTCCTGTATGTTGCTGTTGCCGCAGAAGGGACACCTGTCAGCAACAATGTATGCATCAAAGACCGTTTGTGCGCCACAGCTCTTACATTTGACAGAATGGCTTTTTTCACCCCAAACCTGGTGCTCCAGCTCATTATCACTATCAAAGCCATAAGCAGTTGGATCCTGTCTATCATCATCAAGGTTAATTACATTTTTGCAATATTCACATTTTAAGCTTTGTCCTTTTGGATCAAAAACCATAACACCGCCGCAGGATGGGCATTTAAATGATGTTGCCGTTGTTTGAGGAGCTTCCTCCGGACCTGATTCCATTTCTCTTGATTTTGCTTCTGAACTGCTCATATCAACCTCCACGCCACATATTGGCACAAATATTATTGAAAATCTCGTGGAGGTACGCGGTTGGATCATAAATATGATTCCATTTTTTTAACGCTAACCTCCACACTTTTTTATTGTTTATGACCGCATTCGGGGCAGAATTTACTGTCGGAGGGAAGCTCTATTCCACAGCCTGAACACTTTACTTTAGCAGGTGCGACCTTTGTACCACACTCTATACAAAACTTCGCCTGCGAACTTAGCCCAGCTCCGCATGAAGGACACTTCACTTTTACCCCCGTTGACTCTGTACTTCCCGCAGGCTCAGTAGCTACTTTAGCACCAGGCTGCTTGACTTGTTGCTGCCCGGCCGAGAACGCTTCTGCGAACATGTTGCCGATACCCATTCCTGCACCCAGACCAACACCGGCACCTGCGGCACCTCCCGGATTCTGGGCCGCATCACGTATAGCCTCAGCAGCCTGATACCGGGTATACTGATTCAGACTATCACCTATTATACCCATTGAGGTGCGTTTGTCCAATACCTTCTCAACTTCTTCCGGTAACGATATATTTTCAATAATAAGAGATTCCATACTTAATCCAAACGCTGCAAAACTTTTATCCAGCTTTTTCTTTGACATTGCTGCTATTTCATCATACTTTGAGGCAAGGTCAAGAGCCGGTATTGAAGCTTCAGCCAGTAGATCTGCAATCCCGGATACGATTTTACTCTTTAGCTGACCGGTAATTCCGTCAACAGTAAAGAGACTGGCTGTACCAAAGACTTCCCTCAAGAAAACAGATGGGTCCACAACCTTAAAGGCGTATACACCAAACATTCTGATCCGAATCATTCCAAACTCGGCATCCCGCATCATGATTGGATTTGTTGTTCCCCATTTACAGTTTGTAAACTGTTTTGTATTGATAAAATATACTTCGGCTTTAAAAGGAGAATTAAAACCATATTTCCAGGATTTTAACTTAGTTAAAACAGGTAGATTCATGGTATCCAATGTATATCTGCCGGGTGTAAAAACATCAGTAAGCTGCCCATCCTCTACAAATATAGCCATTTGTGATTCCCTGACAGTAAGCTGCGCACCCATTTTGATTTCTTTATTCTGGACCGGGAATTGATAAACCATCACATCGTGACTATTGTCAGTCCATTCTATAACCTCAATAAATTGAGACTTGATAAAATCAAATAAACCCATTGTTCCTCCTTTAATTGAGCCACTAAGGCAAATTCATTTACATTTATATTTTAATTTCGCTGCCAAAGCAGCATATCCTTCTTTCTATTTTATCACATAATGGCTCACAAAATATGTAAAATATTAAATTTCGATAAATTATATAGGTAATCCATGGAAATAATTTTATGGTTGTTTTATAATTGAGTAGGGCAAACTATTAAAAGCAGTGTGTTAATCTGCTGCTTAAAAATAAAGATATTGCATGGAGGTAATAAAATGGCTGAAAATAAATCGCTGCCAAAAAGACAGGACATTGATTCACAGTTCAAGTGGAAGCTGGAAGACATATATAGTGATGTATCCTCATGGGAAAACGACTTTAAAAAAGTAAAAGAACTGGCAGCACAGATACAGAGCTTTAAAGGAAAACTGGCTGAGAGTGCACAATCTTTGCTTGATTGCTTCAAAAAAAGCGATGAGCTGTTATCACTGAATGATAAAGTATTTGTATACGCCAGAATGAAACGTGATGAGGACAATGGTAATGCAACTTATCAGGCTTTGACAGACAGGGCTTCATCATTGGCTACTGAAGTTTTTGCAGCAATATCGTTTATTGTGCCTGAAATGCTGGCTATACCTGAGAGTACACTTTTATCTTATGTTAATTCCAACAAGGAATTATCAGTGTATAAGTTTATGGTTGAAGAGAGCTTGAGACAAAAGGAGCATATTCTATCTGAAAAAGAAGAGCAGATATTGGCTATGTCAGCTGAAATAGCCGAAACTCCAGGCGATGTTTTCACTATGTACAACAACGCAGATATCAAATTCCCCTACATAAAGGATGAAGAGGGGGATGAAGTTGAGGTAACAAAGGGGAGATACGTTGCATTTTTGGAGAGTAAGGACAGGAGGGTTCGTAAGGACGCTTTTGAGGCTGTTTACAGTACCTATAAGAAAATGAAAAATACTCTGGCGACAACGCTTACCGGAAATGTAAAAAAGAACAGATTTTATTCTATGGTCAGGAAGTATCCGTCCTCATTGGAGGCATCACTTGATAACGACAATATTTCAGTGGATGTTTATAATAACCTGATTGATACAGTTAATAAAAATTTGCCAATGCTTGACAGATATTTAAATCTCAGAAAAAAGGTGTTGAAGGTTGACGAACTGCATATGTATGACCTCTACGTTCCTATGGTTGAGGAGTTTGATAAAAAGATTCCCTATGAAGAGGCAAAGACTATTGTAAAAGAAGCTCTCAAGCCTCTTGGAGAAGAATATACAGGATACCTTCAGACGGGGATGAATTCTGGCTGGATTGATGTATATGAAAACGAAGGAAAAACCAGCGGAGCATATGCATGGGGCTCATTTAAGACACATCCTTATGTTCTATTGAATTATCAGGATAAAACAAATGATGTATATACGCTTGCACATGAAATGGGTCATGCATTGCACTCTTATTACACACATATGACTCAACCATATATTTATTCTGAATATAAGATTTTCGTGGCAGAGGTGGCGTCTACAGTTAATGAGTCTCTCCTTATGAGATATTTGCTTCCGAGGGCACAGAGCAAGCAGGAAAAAGCATATTTGTTAAATCATTATCTCGAAGAGTTCAGAGGAACAGTATTCAGACAGACCATGTTTGCTGAGTTTGAAAAGATTATTCATGAAAAGGTAGAGCAGGGAGAGGCATTAAACTCCCAGGAGCTATGTGATATTTATTATGGGCTGAACAAAAAATACTTTGGGGAAACAGTAACAATCGACGAAGATGTTGCTATGGAATGGTCCAGGATACCGCATTTCTACTCCAGCTTTTATGTATACAAATACGCTACAGGCTTTTCAGCTGCAACGGCAATAGCAGAAAAAATATTAACTGAAGGCAAGTCGGCAGTTGATAAATATTTGGAATTCCTTAAAGGCGGAGGCTCAAATTATCCGCTTGAGCTCCTTAAAATTGCCGGAGTAGACCTATCAAACCCGCAGCCTATACAGGATGCACTGGATGTGTTTGAAAAGACACTGAATGAGCTGGAGGAACTTCTAAAGTAGCCAGAAGTATAAAGCAGAAGTAAGAATACAGAACTCAGAATATTGATGCTCGGCTTTATGAGCCGAGCTCCTAAATATTAAATAATATAGATAATAGGGAGAGATAATCATGAAAGATCCACGTATTGAAAAACTTGCAGAAAACTTAATCAATTATTCCTGTGAGCTTAAAAAGGGAGAGAAGATACTTATTGAGAATATTGGAGATGAAGTGCCGCTAACAAGAGCATTAATAAGAGAAGCATATAAAGTCGGTGCAATACCTTATCTGACAATTAAGAATTCTGAACTTGAGCGTGTACTGCTTGAACAATGCACAGAGGAACAAATTAAGGACATGGCCCGTTATGAGCTTGCCAGAATGAAAGATATGCAGGCCTACATTGGAATCAGAGGAGGAGACAATGTAAGTGAAAAGTCTACAGTACCCGGTGACAAAATGAAGCTATACATGTCCCTGTTCAGTAAGCCGGTTCACTCGGAGCAGCGAGTAGGGCACACAAAATGGTGCGTTATGAGATACCCGACTCATTCTATGTCACAGCTTGCAAATACACCGACAGAATACTTTGAGGATTTCTATTTTAACGTCTGCAATCTGGACTACAAGAAAATGTCATTGGCAATGGACCCTTTGGTTAAGATGATGGAAGCTACCGATAAGGTAAGAATCACCGGAAAAGATACAGAGTTAACATTTTCAATAAAGGGAATCCCGGCAATAAAATGTGACGGAAAAATGAATATACCTGATGGGGAAGTTTATACAGCTCCTGTAAGGGAGTCGGTAAACGGAGTAATAACATACAATTGCCCTGCGGTTTATCAGGGTGTTACCTTTGAAAATATAAGGCTTGAGTTCAAGAACGGTAAAATAGTAAAGGCTACAGCAAATAATACTGAACGTATTAATGAAATATTTGATACTGATGAAAGCGCAAGATATGTAGGTGAATTTGCAATAGGAGTAAATCCGTATATTGAAAAGCCAATGAAGGATACACTTTTCGATGAAAAAATAAAGGGAAGTCTCCACTTTACACCGGGAAGCTGCTACGATGAGGCTCCAAACGGCAATAAATCATCAATTCACTGGGATCTTGTATTTATTCAAAGACCGGAATACGGCGGTGGAGAAATTTGGTTTGATGACAAACTTATCCGTAAGGATGGATTGTTTGTACATGAGGAGCTGCAGGGATTGAACCCGGAAAATTTGAAGTAAGATTTTTAAATATATTTTAACGGTAATATATTAAAGTGCACCTTACAGCCTGGGGTGCACTTGATTTATTTAAACAGCTCCATTAAATCAGCCTGGCTCAATTTAGTGATAATTGTCTCTCCCGGCTGGATTACCGAGTCAACCAGCTGTCTTTTTTTATCCTTAAGGTTAAGGATTTTTTCTTCAATGGTACCATGTGTCACTAACTTCATAACATGGACGGTCTTTGTTTGACCGATTCGATAGGCTCTGTCGGTTGCCTGGTCTTCAACAGCAGGATTCCACCAGGGGTCGTAATGGATAACTGTATCAGCGCCGGTGAGATTTAAGCCTGTTCCGCCGGATTTTAGTGATAGCAGAAATAATTGTCCTTCTCCGTTGTTAAAGTTACGGACCAGTCTCATTCGTTCATCTGCCGGGGTCGCCCCGTCTAAATACAGAAAGTCTATTTCTGCCTCTTTAAGCCATCCTTTTATGATTGCAAGCATCGATGTAAACTGGGAAAACAGCAATATTCTATGTCCTGCAGTCAGTGAATCTTCTACAATCTCTTTAAGTAGAAGCAGTTTTCCGCTATCGCCTTCATAGTCTTCAACAAAAAGTGAAGGATGACAACAGAGCTGTCTTAACCTTGTGAGTACAGATAGAATCTTGATGTGACTCCTTTCAAAGCCGTTTTGATTTATTTCGTTAAGCAGGTCTCCTTTTGCTTGTTCCAGATAAGCCATGTAGAGCTTTTTCTGCTCATCAGTAAGCTCTGCTTCTATGACATGCTCAATTTTTTCAGGCAGCTCCTTAAGAACGTCCTGCTTTAACCTTCTTAGAATAAAAGGCTTTATCTGTTTCGAAAGACTTGAGAGTGCATTTGTATCTCCTTTTGATATGGGGTTCTCATATTTCTCAATGAATTTAGAATGAGAACGCAGGTACCCGGGGAGAATAAAATCGAATACAGACCATAGCTCAGTCAGGTTATTTTCCATGGGAGTCCCCGTAAGAGCCAGCCTATGGTTAGAAACTAGCTGCTTTACAGACTGTGCTGCCTGAGAGGCAGGATTTTTAATGTGCTGTGCTTCATCCAGAATACAATAATCAAAAGTATGTTCCTTGTACTTATCAATATCCCTTCTTATAAGTGCGTACGACGTAACCAATATGTCTGATTCCAGTGCAGATTTGATAAGTTCATCACGTTCATTTCTATTTCCTACAATAGCTGTAATGGTCATATCAGGAGCAAACTTGTGAACTTCGGAGCACCAGTTATACACTAAAGATGTTGGCACTACAACAATGGAGGAGATTTTTCCTGAAATTTGTTTTTCGTATTGCAAAAGTGTTATAACCTGCAGCGTTTTACCCAAACCCATATCGTCAGCCAAAATACCTCCCAGACTATAGACGGAAAGCGTTTTCATCCATTTAAAACCCAGTTTCTGATAGCCTCTCAAGATACCTTTAATTGTTTCAGGGATTTTATATTCGGTTTCTGACGGTTCATTAATATCATGAATTAGATCGTTCAAAGCCTTGTTGCGTTCAAAGAATTTCATGCTGCTTTCCTTAAGCATATTGTCAACATACAGTGCTCGATACATCGGAAGCTGTATAAGTTCATTTTGAAAGTCAGAAGGGGTTAAGTCCAGATTATCAAATATTTCGGACATATTTATAAGGCCTTCGTTATCAAGCGGCAAAAAGGCTCCATCCTTTAATCTGTAATATTTCTTTTTTTCCCGGATGCCTTGGAAAATTGAATACAACTCACTATGTTCAATACCTTCAATATTAAAGTTAAACTCAAGAAATCCGTTAAGATTGTTTAACCTCAGAAAACCCGAAAAAGATGGTAACTTCCTTAAACTCATAGCCTTAAAGCTTTCAGAATAATAAATCCGGGCATATTCCTGAAGTTTGGGAATAACATAGTTTACAAAATCAAAAATTTTTTCTTCCTCATCCAGATAAATTCTGTTTCCGGATACTTTACAGTCGGTTTCAGCCAGAATATCGAGAATAAAACTCTCTGTTTCCATATTCCGTATTAATATTTTGTCGTAGACAGGTGTGTCTCCAAAGGCTGAAAAAGGATTTATAATTCTATCGCCATATCTGAATTTTACATCTGCAGTGATTATATCTTCAAACCTGTCCAAATATATTTCAGGTTCCAACTCTATTCGTTCGACAAGTGCCTGAAGTTCTTCGTCTATATATACTTTACCCGCTTTTTCAATAAACGGCAGTATCTCGGTAAAAAAACTTTCTTTATCCTTATCGGTAAAGATTAGTTTATTGGAGTTGTGCTGTTCCAAGTATTGTATAAATGGTTTCAGATAATTACTCTGCTGCTTTGATATCCTGAATATTGCATCTCCGAAAAAAACATATTCGCAATCCGATGTAATATGTGAAAGGGGATATTGTATATCTATATTCAAATCAACAGCACTTCCATTTTTAGTTAATGTAAAATCAACTGGAACATTGCTGTTTAATACTTTAACATCTTCAATATGTCTGCCATCAATAATTACATTGAAATGAGTAGAGCTTAATAGCTCAAACATTCTTTTTAAAGCAGGCTCAGAAAGAAATATTTCCTTATCTTTAAAAACACTTTGCCTTTGCATGTCGCCTTTCAGATAATTAATCATTATTTCATTCTGCAGCATTTCCTGTAAATATAAAATAATTGGTTTATCATAATCATTAAAATCATGTATTGAAGGATTAAAGGAGAAACCTTTACCGAAAACAAGTTCTTTATTGCTCCTTATACAATCGAGAAGTTCGCTTACATTTCTTACGATATACATTCTGTCAGTGCCCATGCGCATGGAGAGAATGGCGGAAGGGCCTCTGCGAATAGCTGAAGCTTTTAGCCGAAACAATTCTAAATTAAATTCTAAATTAACATTTGTTTTTACGCTGCTTGTTCGAGACTGAAAGAAGCTAAAAATTTCTTTGGCGGCTTTTTTCTGTGTAATTGAATTAAAGAAACCCTGATCGTCTCGTTCCTTAATAAAAAAAAGTACTGAAGCTATATGCTTACAACATTTTTCGGATTTTGTATAGTCTTGACAGGTGCAGGAAAACTCTTTAATTTGGCCATTTTTAGTAAACGTTACCTGAACATTATATGGATGTGTACCAATAACAGAAGCATCAAAAAGGAGCATCTCTTCATTGAAAGATACTGATTTTACTCTGTTTGATCTATAGTAATCCAACCCCTTCTTATATTTCATAGGAGAGGTCAAATAATATATACTGTCTTTGGAAATCTGAAACATTATTTTCTCCGGTTAATCAGCTATGTTAATATTGTCATCATATTATTATAACCAATTTCCAAAGGATTGAATAGAGCTATAACGTTAAACTTTTGGCCCATGCCTCTTATAGAAGTGGAGAAAATTTTGTTGCCTCGGTATAATTTGCCGCCGCCTTTTGCTCATTGACTTTAAGTTCTATTAAAAATTCTGTAGCCTCAGCAGTACTATTTATAAAGATTTTTCCGCCACAGGTATCTAGTTGCGCTTGAACGATACTAAGACCAAAGCCTCTTGTAGAAGAGCCATTTTCCTTCGTTGAATAGCCTGCATTGAATATCTTTCTTTTTTCGGACTCGGGAATCATTGGGCCATTATTTGAAATGGAAATAAAATACGTATTATTATTAATATAGGTCTCCAGCTTGACATATTTATTATTTTGGTCTGAATTTGATATGGATTCGAAGGCGTTTTCCAATATGTTTGAAATAATTGTTACTGCGCAGTCTTCATTGATTTTTGCTGTCGACAATGGCTCATCAAAGTTAACCGTAACCTGGATACCCTTTTTTAATGCGTTGTTATATTTAACGTTTATAATAGCATCCACAAAATCGTTACCTGATGAAATGCATATATTTTGTGTAAGACTG
>CAYQCA010000159.1:0-2056 GCA_964415835.1 uncultured Clostridium sp.
GTATACATATAATTGTTAGAGTACATTAAATAAAGGGACATTCTCATAGCGTGCCATGCACGCATTTGAGGCGTGTCCCTGTTCCTTGAAATAGGTGTGTCTCTAAATTAAAGAGTATACAGACAACAAAAAACTGAGTATATTCTGCAATGGAGTTTTGCATAGGATACTCTTTTAATCGGAATTTGGAGGTCACTTATTCAATGATTCACAAGTATACAATGTATGATACAAACATAGTTCTGGATATAAACAGTGGAGCAGTTCATGTTTTTGATGATGCTGCTTTTGAAATTGTTGATTTATACCGGACTAAAACTAAAGAGCAGATAGTTGAAGCTATGTCCGATAAATATAGTGGACAGGCTGTTTCTGACGCTTATGATGAAATCGCTAAATTAGAGTCAGAAGGGTTGCTATTTAGTGAGGATGTATATTCTGATGCTATAAAAACATGGGAGAGGAAACCTGTAGTAAAAGCCCTATGTCTTCATATCTGCCATGACTGTAACCTTAGATGCAAATATTGTTTTGCTTCTACAGGCAGTTTTGGAGGCAAACGAACTATGATGGATGCCGAAACAGGGAAGAAGGCTATTGATTTTCTTATAGAAAAATCAGCAGCAAGGCGCAATCTTGAAGTTGATTTTTTTGGCGGAGAGCCTCTCATGAATTTTGATGTAGTTAAAGAAATAGTTGAGTATGCTCGAATCAGAGAAAAAGAAACAGGCAAGAATTTCAGGTTTACCATTACTACAAATGCTGTTTTACTTAATGAAGAGAATAAAGAGTTTATTAATAAAAACATGCACAACGTAGTACTAAGTATTGATGGACGAGAGCAGACAAATGACAATATGAGACCGAGAGTAGACGGCTCAGGTACTTATAAGAGTATTCTCCCTAAGATAAAAGATATGGCTGAATCGAGAAATCAGGATAATTATTACGTAAGAGGGACTTTTACAAGAGAAAATCTTGATTTTTCAAAGGATGTTTTGCACCTGGCCGATGAAGGTTTTAAGCAGATATCCATAGAACCTGTTGTAGCAGCAAAAGACTCCGGTTATGATATTAGAGAGCAGGATCTTCCGAAGTTATTTTCAGAATATGAACAGCTTGCATATGAATATGTAAAACGTGAAAATAATAATGAAGGCTTTAATTTCTTTCACTTTATGGTTGATTTGCAACAGGGTCCTTGTGTAATTAAAAGATTGGGAGGTTGTGGCTCAGGACACGAATACCTGGCAGTTACACCTGAAGGGGACTTATATCCATGCCATCAATTTGTTGGTGATGAGAAATTTAAAATGGGTAATGTTCATCAAGGAACTTTTGATATGGGGTTCCAAAAGAATTTTCAGAAATCAAATGTATATACTAAAAAGGATTGCTCAGAATGTTGGGCAAAATTTTATTGCAGTGGTGGGTGTGCTGCAAACGCATACCAGTTTAATAATGATATTAACGTTCCATATAGGATAGGTTGTGAACTTGAGAAGAAGAGAGTCGAGTGTGCAATCTGGATTAAAACTCAAGAATAGAAGGGGTTCATTGTGATAAGAGATTTTAACAACATTTCACCCAAAATTCACGAAACTGCTTTTGTTGCACCTAACAGTACAATCCTTGGCGATGTAGTTTTAGGACAAGGGTCCGCTGTTTGGTATAATGCAGTTCTTAGAGGAGATTTGGATAGTATAGTGGTTGGTGACAATACTAATATACAGGAAGGATGTATCCTTCACTGTAAAAAAGGGGAAGATGTAAAAGTCGGTTCTCACGTTACAGTAGGGCATGGTGCTATTTTGCACAGTTGCCATGTTGGTGACAATACACTTATTGGCATGGGTGCTATAGTTATGGAAAACTCTGAAATAGGTAATAACTGCCTTGTTGCTGCAGGGAGTGTTATAACTCCGCGAACGAAAATACCTGATGGCAGTTTGATTGCCGGAAGTCCGGCTGAAGTAAAAAGAGTTCTCTCGGAACAGGAAATTGTGGAAATTAAAAACAATGCAAATCAGTATATAAATCTATTAAAATATTATAA
>CAYQCA010000159.1:2156-9964 GCA_964415835.1 uncultured Clostridium sp.
TTTTCTTTTTATCGGAGGATCCTTATGGAGGCACAAATAATTACACCTAAGCAGGTTAAAGAAAGCGAAGAAGTAAAATGCCTCATAGCAACTGCTGACAGACAGCTCAAAGAGATGGGGTACACGGAGCATTCATACAGACACTTGACCCATGTATCCAAAACTGCTGGTAAAATTTTATTGGAGCTGGGATTCAGTCAAAGAGAGTCTGAGCTTGCGGAAATCGCCGGTTACCTGCATGATATCGGAAATGCAATAAATCGGATGGATCACGCTCATTCCAGTGCAATTATGGCATACGAAATATTGCAAAGAATGGGAATGTCTTATGCTGAAACTTGTGAAATTATGTTGGCTATAGGGAACCATGATGAAAATTCCGGCACAGCAGTGAGTTCCATTTCAGCTGCTCTTATTTTAGCTGACAAGTCGGATGTGCACAGGTCGAGAGTACAGAATACCGATTTTTCAACCTTTGATATTCATGACAGGGTAAATTATGCTGTTGAAAGCTCAACCCTGACAGTTGACAGTCAAAATAGAAGTGCAACTCTGCAGATTCACATTGACACAAAAATATGTCCGGTTATGGATTATTTTGAAATTTTTCTCACAAGAATGACTATGTGCAGAAGGGCTGCTACTTACTTGGATCTGGTATTTCAGCTAATTATAAATGAAAATAGACTACTTTAAATGTAAATTTATAACTAATTATTAGACATATTTATTGACTAGGATTTTTCCTAGTTATATAATGTCGTAAGTGGACAAAAAATTAAGGGGGAATTCTACAAATGAGAGGAAACAATGCAGTTAAATTTTTCTCGATATTGATTATAACTGGAATTTTAACCTGGATTGGGGCTTTTGGTTCTATTCTGGGATTTGATGTTCGTGGTATAAGAGATATTCGTACAGGCATCGATATTCAAGGTGGTGTAGATGCAAAATTATACGCTATTACTGAGGATAACAGTGTGCCTTCAGAAAAAGATTTGGAAGCAGCAAAATACACTATCGAAAAGAGATTGGATTCAAAGAATATTTTTGATAGAGTTGTAACAACTGATAATGAAAAAGGATATATTCTAATACAAATTCCTCACAAAAAGGGTGAAGCCTTTGACCCTCAAAAATCCATTGAGGAAATTGGAAAGACTGCTCTGTTGACTTTTCAGGAGGTTGATGAATCAAAGAAAGCCGAAAATGGAGATTATTTACCAACCGGGAAAATCGTTATAGAGGGAACAGATGTTGTTGATGCAGTAGCTGAGCTTTCTCAGGAGGGCGGCTACGAAGTTGCGCTTACACTTTCATCTGATGGCGGTAAAAAGTTTGCTGAAGCAACCGGCAGATTGATTGGAAAGCCAATAGCTATTTTCATGGATGAAGATATGATAAGTGCTCCAACAGTTCAAACCCAAATAAATGGTACATCTGCCAGAATAACTTTGGGCGGAGCTGCGACAAAAGAGCAACGTGACGAAGCAAAGGAATTAGCTGGACTTATTAAATCAGGTGCTTTGCCATTTAAGCTTGAAGCAAAGCAGGTTAACAATATCAGTCCTACACTGGGTTCAAATGCGCTTACTGTTAGCGTAGAAGCTCTTGTTTTTGCTTTGATATTAATTTGTCTGTATATGATATTCTATTATAGACTACCGGGATTAATTGCAAGTATTGCACTGTTCCTGCACACAATTCTTGAGCTGTTGGCATTGTCTTGGACTGGAATTACGGTAACATTACCCGGTATTGCCGGTGTTATCCTTACCATCGGTATGGGAGTTGATGCTAACGTAATTATATTTGAAAGAATAAAAGAAGAGATCAAGAGTGGAAAAACTCTCCGTGCTGCTATTGATGTAGGGTTTAAAAGAGCATTTACTGCCGTTCTTGATGGTAATGTAACTACTCTTATTGCAGGTGCAGTTCTGTGGAAATTTGGTACAGGCCCGATACAGAGTTTTGCATACACATTGATTATAGGTGTTATACTGAGTTTCTTAACAGCAGTTACTGCTTCAAGATTAATGCTTAAATCCATATCTGACCTGGATGTAGCAAAACATGTATGGCTATATGGCATAACAATGAGGGGAGGAAAGACTAATGCCTAATATAAATTTGTATAGTAAAAGATATATCTTTTTCGTTCTCTCCATAATAATTATGCTATCCGGTATTATTGCATATTTTACAATGGGCTTTGAACTTGATATTCAGTTCCAGGGTGGAACAGTAATCGAGATGCGCGCAAATGCTGATACATTTAACGAAAACAATACTCAGCAATTACAAAGCGATATTGCTAAAATGGTTGAGAGCACAATTGGTAAATCAGCTTATGTTCAAAAGTCAACAACCTATGATGTTGATAATAAATCAAACTTTGATGTTATAAAGATTAGTATTGGTGATGTTGACGCTCTTTCTTCAGAAGAAATAAAAAAGGTTGAAGATGCTGTCATAAAAGAATTGAACCTCAATGCTGAAAATGCAGTAGTTAGTGAAGAAAGCGTTGAACCGTTTATAGGTAAGGAAATAAGCCAGAATGGTATTAAAGCAGTTATAATATCTGCTATCCTTATTATATTATATATCTGGTGGAGATTTAAAATAGTGTCAGGTTTATCATTGGGTGTATTTGGTGTTATTGGTTTATTGCATGATATCGGCGTTATGATAACAGTTTATCTGATATTCAGAATACCGGTTAATGATTCGTTTATTGCGGCTATGTTGACTATATTCGGATATTCGATGAACGATACAATAGTTATTTATGACCGTATTAGAGAGAATACCAGGTTAATGAAGAAAGTTCCATTCCCTGAGTTGGTTAATACAAGTATAATACAGACAATGAACAGATCCATTAATACAACAGTAACTGTTTTAATGGCTGTAATAACAGTTTATGTGTTTGCAAAAATCAATGGAATAGGCTCAATGATGGAATTCAGCTTCCCACTTATAATAGGTCTTGTTAGTGGTACCTATTCAACAATATTTATTACGACTCCTCTATGGGTTATGTGGAAAGAAAGCCAGAAAAGAAAAAAGGCTGCAAGCAAGCCTGCTAAAGCTTAAGAACGTTTATAATTAAAGCATGACATAAGAAAAAGGACGTTTATTGACGTCCTTTTTCCGTTATCAATATTTCGTAATAAAAAAAGTGATACAGAAATACTCATATCAAATAAGTATTTTCTGTATCACTTTTTTGTAAGATAAGAATTAAAATTAAACATTTTATTATTGAGCTCTTTTCTTTATTAATATATCAATAACAAATGACGCTATTAAAAACTCAGCTAAAACAAAAAAACTATTTGTAATTAATGTAGTTGTTGTTACCTCAAATATACTACTGTAATCATTACCTGTTCTATTCGACACAAAAAGTACTGTACCCAATACAATCAAACACAAAGTTGCAGGAGTGGCATACTTTATCATCTTCTTGGGAAATGCAGCCATATCGCATATTGCAGAGCTTAATATGTGTAATATATCATATTTTTTTGCCTTTTTTTTCTCGTTACCAGTCACGCTATACCCCCCTTTTATATTAGTAAAAACTCACTACTCTCAAAATATTAACATTTATATTTCAGAACATCAATGTTAATAATTGATAATAATCCAATCTTCGACATTTATATTGTAGGCTTTGGAATTATTTTATTTTAACAGGTCGAAATACCTAAAAACTTTAGTATGGCTACGGTTCGGGCATTATTATATAATAACAAAGTGAAATTTACTAAGGAGGAGTTAAAATGAAGGTATTTGATATGGAACTTGTTTATGCAAAGAAGTTAGAGATTGACGAGGTATCAAAAGGTAATAATAAAGAGCTGAACCTGGAATATTATTTATTGGCAAGTGAAACAAATGCTACTGTTACATATGGAATACAAATAAGTCTATTAAAGGAAAATGGTGAATCAGAAACAGTTATTATTCCAGATGTTTTAGCTTCAAAGCCTAATATGATGGAACTAATAAACAGACTATATTCAAATTCAGTTACGCCGGTTAGCGTTTACGATGTTATATACGATTGTATAGCATAAACTAATATGGTGAATTCTGTATTTATAACAAGCGAATCTATTAAATCTTTAAAAGTATGCCTATAGCATACTTTTTTATTTTTTAAAATTATTATCAAAAAAGAAGGATTATTAATAATAATGTCGAACAATTATTAAGTCAATTACAAATATTATACGGTGAAATGGATGTGATTGGCTATAGAGTAAAGCAAAGTCAAAAATAAATTTTCGCAGGTATGCAGAAAATATTTGCAGATTAATTTATTAACAAGATAGGAAAGTTGGTATAATGGCAAATTTATTTCCTGAGGATCTTATTGAAGAGATACGGGTAAGTAATGATATTGTTGATGTAATATCGCAATATGTTAAATTAGAGAAGAAAGGGAAAAATTATTTTGGTAAATGTCCTTTTCATAATGAAAAGACAGCATCGTTTTCTGTAGAACCGGTAAAACAAATATTTAATTGTTTTGGTTGTGGAAAAGGCGGAAATGTTATCCATTTTATAATGGGAATTGAAAACCTTGATTTTGTGGAAGCTCTGAAATTATTGGCAGATAAAGCCAGGATACAGATTCCAGAAGCAAATGACGGTATTCGTGATGATGCAGCGTCCAAGCTAAAGAAACAACTTCTACAAATAAATATTGAGGCAGCCAGGTTCTTTCGGAGTAATTTGATTGAAAAAAATAATAAGGTTCCGATTGCATATCTAGAGAATCGTAAAATAAAAAGTCAGACCATAGCAAAGTTCGGTCTAGGCTACGCAGAGGACAAATATGACAGTTTATACAGGCATTTAAAATCGTTGGGCTTTGACGATTCTATAATTTCTAAAAGCGGACTTATTATTTTTAAAGAAGAAAACGGAAAGGTCTATGACAGATTCAGAGGAAGGATTATGTTTCCTATATTTGATATACGGGGAAATGTAATTGCATTTGGAGGGAGGGTGCTTGATTCTTCTCAGCCCAAATATATGAATTCTCCTGAAACAGAGGTCTACCATAAAGGAAAGCATTTATATGCTATGAATTTTGCCAAAAATGCTTGTTCAAAGCAGATTATTTTAACTGAGGGATATATGGATGTTATATCCTTGCATCAAAGTGGAATAATAAATGCAGTTGCACCATTGGGAACGGCACTGACTGAAAATCAGGGAAGGTTATTAAAAAAATACACTGAAGAGGTTATTCTTTCATTCGATTCGGATTCTGCCGGGCAATCAGCTACTTTACGAAGTCTTGATTTACTTAACGATATCGGATGCAATGTAAAAGTTTTATCCATTCCGTCAGGGAAAGATCCCGACGAATTTATTAAAGCACATGGAGTTAATGAATTTTATAAACTTGTAGATAATTCTAAAAGTTTATTGGACTTCAAATTGGGTATATTAGACAATAAGATAGATACCACTTCAAATGAAGGAAAAGTTAGGTTCATTGATGAGGCTGTACTAATATTGGATGAAATAGACAATAATGTTGAAAGAGAACTTTACGTCAAAAAATTGTCCAAGGAATTTGGAGTAAGCGAGCAATCTATTTACTCTGAAATGGCAAAACGTAAGAAACCGGCAGAGAAGCAGGTCACAAAGCAGGTTAAGAACATTAATGTTATTACAAAACATCCTGCCGTAAAAAAGGCTGAAACTGAAAGTAATGAAGAAAGACTTGAAAAATTGCAATTAATGTTACTGGCAGCACTTTGTCTTGACAATAACGTATATTTCCAGATAAAAGATGTCTGGAATATAGACAGGTTTGGCTCGGATGAAATAAGACAAGCTGTAAGTTATGCAGTTGAACGTATTGAAAGTAAAGCAGGTATTTTAGCCGGAGAGATATTAAATAAACTTTCCTCCCAAAAGGCTGAGAGTTTTGCAAATATAATACAATCACAGAGTGTCTTTGAAAACAACAAAAAAGCCGCTTTGGACATAATTAAAAGAATAGATATATTTAGGTTGGAAGCAAGAAAAGATGAAATTTTTGAATTGAAAAAAAGAAGCGATTTGTCAGAAGGAGATGTTGAGTTATTAAATCGGGAATTAAGCAGTATTGTATCGAATATAGCTATAGCGAAGTCGAAAAAGAATGGGAATTATTAAAGTATGTTTTGACTTCTCATTATGAAAAAAGGCTTAAAATAACACAGGAGAGGAGGGGGAAACATGAAGCATAGTCAAGAAAGCAGAAAAGCATTGCTAAAAGAGTTAATAGATAAAGGCAAGGCGAAAGGTATGCTAACCTATAAAGAGGTTATGGATGCTTTTGAAGAAATTGAGATAGAGCCTGAGCACATTGAAAAAATATATGAGACTCTTGAAAATTTGGGTATTGATGTAATAGGTGATATTGAGGCTGAAATGGAAGAGATTCAGAATACTGATGAAGAACTTGATATCAGTGTTCCGGAAGGCATAAGCATTGATGACCCTGTAAGAATGTACCTGAAAGAAATCGGTAAAGTACCCCTTTTATCGGCCGATGAAGAAATTGAACTGGCGTTAAAAATGGAGAACGGGGATATTGAAGCCAAGAGAAGACTTGCTGAAGCGAATCTGAGGCTTGTTGTCAGTATTGCTAAAAGATATGTTGGAAGAGGTATGCAATTCCTTGATTTAATTCAAGAAGGTAATTTAGGGCTTATAAAAGCAGTTGAAAAGTTTGATTATAAGAGAGGGTTTAAGTTTAGTACCTATGCAACCTGGTGGATTAGACAAGCTATAACAAGGGCGATTGCTGATCAGGCCAGGACTATTCGTATACCGGTTCATATGGTTGAGACTATAAATAAGCTTATTAGAGTATCAAGACAGTTGCTTCAGGAGTTGGGAAGAGAACCTGCACCCGAAGAAATTGCTAAAGAGATTGGTATGTCAGTAGAAAAAGTCCGGGAAATAATGAAAATTTCCCAGGAACCGGTTTCGCTGGAGACACCTATCGGGGAAGAAGAAGATAGTCATTTAGGGGACTTTATACCTGATGACGATGCTCCCGCACCTGCTGAAGCAGCAGCATTTACTTTATTGAAAGAGCAGCTTATTGATGTACTGGATACTCTGACAGCTCGTGAAGAAAAGGTATTGAGACTCAGATTCGGTTTAGATGACGGTAGAGCGAGGACTCTCGAAGAAGTAGGTAAGGAATTTAATGTTACAAGAGAGCGTATACGTCAGATTGAAGCGAAAGCATTGAGAAAGCTAAGACATCCCAGCAGAAGCAAAAAGCTAAAAGATTATTTGGATTAGAATTTTTATGATTAATAAAGATGAGAACATAACTCTTAATGAGTGTGTTCTCTTTTTATTAATATGGAAGAGCAAAGAAAAGTGTTTCAATAGCTGAAAAAATTTATTATCTATGAGCATTCCATCAGGGATGGAGACGTTTTTCGCCTCGTTTTAGACCTTGCAATTTTTAGCAAGACTAAGCATGCTTTATCAATTTTTAGAGAAATGGCAATAATTCTTTTAAATCAGCTATATATGAATATTTTAATGTTGACCGAAAGGTATTTGGTAAGTATAATATTATATGTGCTCGCGCGAAACCCTTGAAACGCTGAGTACAAAGCACTTAAAAGTATTTAGATATTCCTCAATAGCTCAGTCGGTAGAGCATGCGGCTGTTAACCGCAGGGTCGTAGGTTCAAGTCCTACTTGAGGAGCCACTAGGGCCTTTAGCTCAGTTGGTTAGAGCAACCGGCTCATAACCGGTTGGTCCGGGG
>CAYQCA010000160.1:0-9943 GCA_964415835.1 uncultured Clostridium sp.
TCCCACATAATTTTCTGTACACTTAGCGGCCTGTACGCGTCCCAGATTTTTATTGAGTAGCCGTACTTTTTTACAGTATTATTTGCTTTTATCAGTTTATCAAGGGTCCCCTTGGTCAAAACGCAGGTAGGAGAAGGGTACAAAGTCTTTTTCACAAAGTTGTCATATGTAGCATACTTCATTTCAATTTTGAAATCCTTACAGTAATCTAAGACCAGCACCAAATCCTGTTTTTTAACATCCGCTTTTGATCCCGTAGCGTTAACCGTTACAGTTACCGGAACTGTAAATATTAATGCAATGCATATAAATAATGATATGATTACTTTTTTAGTCATATGTACAACTCCTGAAACGAGGCTAAATTTCTATACTTGCTTTTCATTATAGCACATCGGTTCAATGAGTCGAGGGACATTTGCCGACCTGTTATATAAGCAAAATGTGCTTTTGACGTATATTAAAGAGTTCTTTTAAAGAAAATACTACTACGGCAAAATTACTACACATCCATATGGGAGGATTAATGGCAGTATCAAAAAAAACAATTAGGATATTGAAATATGCCGGCATTGGGCTTGCAGCCGGAGTGGCAAACGGTCTTTTTGGGTCAGGGGGCGGTACAATAGCAGTCCCTGCAATGGTTTTTCTACTCCAGGCAGAGGAACACAGGGCTCATGCAACAGCTTTGCTGATAATTCTGCCTTTGACACTTGTTAGTTCATATTTTTATCTATCGAATAATTATGTAGATTGGAATATTACCTGGAAAGCAATGGCCGGTGGAGTAATCGGAGGTGCTATCGGAGCTTTTCTTTTGAATAAATGCCCTTCCGGACTCTTAAGAAAAATTTTCGGTATTTTTATGATAATAGCTGCATTTAAAATGATTTTTTAAAATTAGAAAGGTGAGAATATGATAGTAATATTAATTGGGTTGGCGGCAGGAATAATAAGTGGCATGGGTATTGGTGGAGGAGCTATCCTGATACCCGCTCTTGTAATTTTTGTAAAACCTGAACAACACATCGCTCAGAGTGTAAATTTACTGTTCTTTATTCCAACTGCCATAGTAGCACTTGCAATACATATTAAACATAAGAGCGTTGACTTCAGGATGGGAATACCTATAGTTATATGTGGGTTAATTGGTGCAATACTGGGATCAAAGGTTGCACTGGCCATTAATGGAGAAATGCTGCGAAAAATTTTTGGCATCTTCCTGCTTGTAATGGGCTTATATGAAATATTCGGAAAAGGAAAAAATGTTCATTGACTTTGGTATATTTTTCATAATACAATGCTTTTAAATAAACAAAATCAAGCGAGGGTTATTATGGAACTGAATGAAATTAATATATTGGTTCAGAGGGTTAAAGAAAATGTTTCCAAGGTTATTGTTGATAAAGATGACATTACTGACCTGGCATTAATATGTCTAATTACAGGAGGACACATGCTGCTGGAGGATGTTCCGGGTACCGGAAAAACGGTATTTGCAAGATCGCTGGCGGCATCTGTGGATTGCTCCTTCAAGAGAATACAGTTTACCCCTGACTTACTTCCAGCTGATGTTACCGGAATTAATTTCTTTAATCAGAAAGAAAACAACTTCACCTTCAGGCCGGGACCTATATTTTCAAATATTGTTCTGGCAGATGAAATTAACCGTGCTACTCCGCGTACTCAGTCAGCTATGCTGGAGTGTATGGAGGAGCATCAGGTGACTATTGACGGAGATACAAGGTTATTGTCAGCACCCTTCCTCGTTATTGCAACACAAAATCCCGTAGAGATACAGGGAACATTCCCATTGCCTGAGGCGCAACTGGACAGGTTTTTAATAAAAACCTCCATGGGTTATCCTGATACTAAGGCTGGAATAGCCATATTAAAGAGATTTAAAGAAAACAACCCGTTGGTTGAGCTTAAATCTGTAGTGTCCTCTCAGGAAATTTGTGAGGCATCAAAAATATATTCAAGAGTTACAGTCAATGACGACATATTTGAGTACATAACAAAAATTGCAGAAGCTTCAAGAAAGCACCCCGGTGTGCATTTGGGAGTCAGCCCTCGCGGTACATTATCATTGCTCAAGGCTGTACAGGTACATGCACTGATAAAGGGGCGCAGTTTTGTAACGCCTGATGACGTTAAAGCTATGGCCGTACCGGTATTGGCACATAGGATAATTCCAAAAGCTTTATCAGTTGAAAAAGTTAACCCGGGAGAAAAAGTAATTAAAGATATACTTAATCAGATAGCTGTACCCCTCGAATAATACGAAGATTGCAATAAACTACTTACTATTTACCTATGCGATTTACGCGTATATGGAGGTTTTATGTTATTTTTGCAGATGGCACTTGTACTGCCTATGTTGGTTTTACTACAAACGTTTCTGTACAAGAAGTTTCTTCTAAAGGGAATGAGTTATAAAAGAACACTTTCGGATAGCGCAGTGTTCGAAGGGCAAAAAATTTCTATGATAGAGGATATAGAAAATAATAATTTTCTTCCTATAGCCTGGATGCAGGCAGAGTCTAAAATCAGTCCCAGCCTGGTATTCGGGGCTGTTAAAAACATGCAGACCTCACAGGGAGGGTATCATAGAAGTGTTTTTTCAATTATGCCCTTTTATAGAATTAAAAGAACCCATGAAGTAACATGTATGCATCGTGGAGATTACAATGTAGGCAATGTTACAATTACATCCGGTGATATATTTGGATTTGTATCTAAAATTGTTACATATAATAATGAATCAAAATTAATTGTCTACCCAATGCCACTTCCGGAGGACAAGATGGCAGAATGTTTTCATTCTCTACAGGGAGACGTTGTTGTGCGCCGCTTTATAAACCCTGATCCATTTCTGGTGGCAGGTGTCCGCCAGTATCAAAATGGTGACCCCATGTCTTCTATAAATTGGAAAGCAACTGCCCGTACAAATTCACTACAGGTATACAAGCATGACTTCTCTGCAAACTCTAATATTTTGATTTTATTTAACATAGATAGCAGCAGCAAACAGGATCCCTTTCCAAATGAACGGGAATGTGAAAAGCTTGAATATGGAATACATTTTTGTGCAGCTGTAGTACAAAAGGCAATAAAACAAGGTATTGCTACAGGATTTTGTTCCAATGGACATTTTAGAGATGAGGCAGAGATTGTAAACATTGTACCACGCTGCAGTCAGTCTCAGCTATATACAATTCTTGAAGCTATGGCCAGGCTTCAGCTTCATAGGGCTCTTTCATTTTATACAATGATTAAAAATATAAGAGCCTCTATACCAAGGGACACTGATCTTTTAATTATAACTCTATATAATGACGAGAAAATAGAAGAAGAAATTTTAGAATTACGTCATTGCGGACACCAGGTTGAAAGCTGGATTCTTTCTGAAAGTGAGGTGGAGTAATGTTTCTGATTCCTGCTATTTTGGTAATACTTGAATATTTGGTATTTCTGCCATTAAGTTATACCATTCTCCAATTTGTTTTGCCTTCACATTATGCTCTTTTTATATCAGGAGTTTTTTGTGTGGTATCTTTTTTTGCCAGCTGGCTTTGCAAACTTTCAATAAAATCATATTTATATAAGCTTATTTCATTTACAGTGTCTGTATTAATTGCTTTAGCTACAGTAAAAATTAGCTTTGCAGCAGTTCCAATCATTATCATCTGCCTGTTGGTATTTATCCTGGTGCGAATAGGAATGAATCCGGAAAAGGATAATGGGATGGCTGTGGCTTATTTAGGTTTTCTAATCAATATAGTTATAGCTCTTATTAACATTGCTCTTTCAGCAACAAGAACAACAACATACAGTAATGTAACAATTCTTATTTCTACAATATCTTCAGTTATTTTAATGATTTTGAATCAGGTTAATGACTCGAGAAAATTTGGCAGGAACAGTATGGGGATTAGTAGCTCCCAAAAAAAGAATAACCGAATATTTGCCGGTTCTATAATATTTTTGTTGTTAGTTATAAGCTCAGTAGGTCAGGTTTCAAATATATATAATTGGGTTTTAAAAGCCTTTGCGGAGTTTGTTAAATTATTGCAATACTTATTTACTTTTCTTAAAGTGGAGGATGCTAAGCAACAACCCTCTTCAGCCCCAGATACAGTTTTAGTGAATGCTGGCGAGGAGCCATCAATATTATGGATTATACTTGAGAAAATTGTTTATGCAATAATACTAGTTATTATTGTTGCTATACTGGGATATGCGATTTATGCTCTTACCAAATGGCTTATTAAAGTAATCATGAGGTTTTTTAATTGGTTGAAAAATAAAGAACAGTATACACTTAGGGTATATGAGAATGGGCATGTTGATGAAAAAGAAAGCCTATACAATAAAAATCTCAAGCGGATGGTAAAAAAGATAAGTAATACAGCAAAAAGTCTGTTTGAAAAAGAAATACCCTATAATAAATTACCTGATGACAAGGCTAAGATTAGAAGACTTTTTAAATACTTTTTAAATAAATCAAAACAAAATGGTCTATCAATTAATGTTTCATCAACTGCTGAGGAGATATGCAGCCAAACTTCCGGTATATCTCCTGAGACTATGCAATTTAATAATTTGATGTCTACAAGCTACAATGCTGCCAGGTATGGTGATATGGCACCATCAAGACAGGACTTGGAACAACTGGAAAGTAAGCTGTTGAAGTAACGCCGCTGATGTAATGAAATTTTTCTACAGCCGAAAAATTTCATATTGAACCTAGGCGTTATAGTACAATTATTTTAAAAGAGAGTCTTTACAACTCTGAATACCATTTTTTATGGTAGCTTTTTGTGCGTCTGTGGGGTTGTATTTTAGCGCTTTTTCGTAGCACTTAATAGCATCGTTATATTGCTTCAGCTGCCAGCTCTGATAGCATTGTGCCAGTGCTATCCAATTACCGGGGTTATCATTTTTTATCTTCAGTGCTTTATTAAAATAATCTATCGCTGAAGTCATGTCCTTTAGTGAATAGTACCTCCAACCTATATATGCCATAGCCTGTGCATCATCTGGTTCGTATTTCAAAAACTCTTTCAAATGATAAATGGACTTCTCGTTGTTTTTAACAGAATTATATAATAACCCCAACTGATAATGTGCCATCTTAGCCTGTGGATTTAGTTCCAGTATTTTTAGATATAACTCTATTGAGCTTTCAAATTTACTATCTTCTTGAGCTTTTTTTGCCTGAAGCATCAAGTCATTAATATTAACAATACTAATTTTGGAGATAACAACGTTAGTTTTTGAATCAAATGATATTTTACCATTATATAAATCAGAAATTACTTGAAGTGGTATGTAAGAGACGCCATTTTTGATTATTGGTTGACTTTTGGACTCATAGTTTACACCATTTACTGTATACTTCGTACTGCCCGGCGAAAGAGTCACTTTTGTAGTATATTTATCTATAATAATATTTTTATTAGTAATCTTGTAATGAGCATATATTTTATTACAAATATCAATTACAGGAACCATAACCTGGCCTGATTTAGTATCCACATAAGCTTCGTTTTTTGAAATAAAAGGCTTATCATTGAGAACAACCTTTACTGGTACACTTTTTAACTTGGTCACTACCAGCGCATTACTTAATTTTCTGCCCGGGCTGGTAACTACCTTGCCTTTAAAATAAAGACCTGAAGAAGCACCACCATCAAGGTTTATTGCATCCAAGCAGCCCATATTTTTAGCGACTTCTGCAAGCTCAAGTACTGTTACATTAGGCACTGTAGCCAGAATTAATGTATTACTCTTGGTATATCCTGCAAAACTACGTTGTGAGCGATTTTTATTTATCTTATCTTCTGTAAAGCCTTCCTTTGCTCCATTGGCCACAATAACACCTGACTTTAAAAGAGTAGGGCCGGCGCCGACAGTGGTTCTTATATTACTCCAGTCAATGCTGGAGGATTTTAAGTTGTTATCCAATTTGGAAGTTTCATACTTATAATCTACACTATCTCCAATTTTAAATCGTTCAATTATACTCGAATCCTGTGTTACAATAACATAACCATTGGTTGGTATAGTTACTTCCCCTTTTTTAATACTAACAACCTTTCTGTTATCTACCACAATATTTGTTTTTGGGTGTTTACCAGTAGTTTTACCATATGCCGGGTTCAGGATAATAACTGACTGGGGATTACTGTCAAGAACGTTGAAATTCCAGGCATACCAGTTACTCGGATAGTCCCAGCTCTCATTGATAGCCCCTTTAATACTGACTCTTAAGGTTTCAATGCAGGGTTTGTTATCGGTTGAAAAGCCAATTACAGAACCGCTTGAACCTAACCTATAGAATTCGCCTTTTGACTCAATTGTACCCCAGGGTTTCATATCGGTATATGAATTAAAAAATGTACCGTTAATAGCTCCAACAACTTCAACATCACTGCTTTTACTCTGCTCGGCAATATTTTTCAAATCGTCTGTAGCACCTATTGTATTCTTAGCGATTACAGATTCCATGCGGATGCTTTTATCATTTAAATCAACGAAAATGGCGTTTACTGTTCGCGAGCCACCTTTAAATTTTACTGTTTTACTTTCATAATAAACTGATTCTTTAGCCAGAACAGAATTTGAAATTGATAAGAATAAAATACTTACGAAAAAAAAGAAAATAAGTTTTTTCATTAGTGTCCCCCGAATTAGAGAGTATTTAAAAGCTATTTCTACATTTTACCTTTTATTGCGTAAAATTTCAACTTTTTTGGCTGTTCCTTAAAGTATCATTGACAAAAAATAATTAATAATATATAGTGGTTTTATTAGGAACCACTATATATTTGCGAAATTTAGATTTGAGAAAAGGGAGGTGTGCTTGTGGATGTAATAGATGCATTAATGCAGGCAGGCTTTACAAAACATGAATCTATGCTTTATGTTGCACTATGCCGGGAAGGGGAACTTACCGGATATGAGGCATCTAAAGTAACAGGTATACCCAGGTCAAATGCATACCTCGGATTAGCCGGACTGGCTGATAAAGGCGGGGCATATAAAATAAACGGTGAATCTGCCAAATATGCTGCTGTTGCCTCTCCAGAGCTTGCTGAGAACCTTAAAAGAAAATTTTCTCAGGTACTTAAAGTAATTGAGGAAGAAATCCCTTATGTAAATGCGGCAAAAGACACGTTTATAACAATTAATGGCACAGAGCAGATTGTAAATAAAATGAAGAACCTTATAAATCAGGCACAGTACAGAATTTATATATCTATGTGTATCGAGCAGCTGGGACTTGTCAAGGACGAGCTTGTTAATGCAAGAGGACGGGGGCTAAAGGTTGTAATTATTACTTCGGAAAATATGCAATTGGAAGGAATGATTTGTTACAAATCACAAAGACAGCCGGGAAGCGTTAGACTGATTACTGATAGCGCAAATGTGTTGACCGGCCAGTTAATTGATCCAAACCCAACAAGCTTGTTTTCCAGGAACACAAATTTGGTAGATTTGATTAAGGACTCTTTAAAAAATGAAATTAAACTTATTAATATTGAATGTAACAAATAAACGAAAATATTTATGGAGGTATTAAAATGGTAGAATACTACTCAACTAAAACAAATTTTTACGGAAACGAAGATCCTGAAAAGCTCATTAAAGAATTTGGCAGCCCATTATATGTATATAATGAAAAGATTTTAAGGCAAAAGTGCAGGGATATGAAAAATCTTGTAGATTATCCGAACTTTATTCCAAATTATTCCATTAAGGCAAATTCAAATCTTCAGATATTGAAGATTGTTCAGGAAGAAGGCTTAAGAGCTGATGCTATGTCAGCCGGTGAAATACAGCTTTTATTGTATGCTGGATTTAAGCCTGAAAACCTGTTTTTTGTACCAAACAATGTATCTGAAGCAGAGCTTAAATATGCTGTCGACAATGGCGTCCTGGTCAGTGTAGATTCACTTTCACAGTTGGAGTTATTGGGTAAAATCAATAAAGGCGGAAAGGCTGCTGTGAGATTTAATCCGGGTGTTGGTGCAGGCCATCACGAGAAAGTTGTCACTGCCGGCAAGAAAACCAAGTTTGGTGTAAATATCGACTGTGTTAATGAAGTTAAAGCTATTGCAAAAAAGTATGATATGAAAATTTGTGGGGTAAACCAACATATCGGTTCACTATTTATGGAAGGCGATTCATATATAGAAGGTGTAAAATCACTGCTTTCAGTAGCAGAACAGTTTGAAGACATTGATTTTGTCGATATGGGCGGAGGTTTCGGAATTCCGTATAAAAAGCAGGAGGGGCAATCATCTCTCGATTTAGCAAGCTTTAAAGTTAAGCTAACTCAGGTATTGGAGCAATGGACAGATAAATATGGAAAGAAAATACTGTTCAAAACTGAGCCCGGACGATATATTGTAGCTGAGAGCGGTGTTATACTTGGTAACGTATATTCAACAAAAAGTAATTATGGAAATAAGTATGTGGGAACTGACATAGGCTTCAATGTTCTGGCGAGGCCTGTAATGTATGATTCGCATCATGATATAGAAGTATATAGAGATGGTAAACCTTTAAATGCAGAAGCAACCGAAGAAGTAACAGTAGTAGGAAATATTTGCGAAAGCGGTGATATTCTGGCCAAGAAAAGAAAATTGCCTGTTATAAAGGAAGGCGATATTATAGGTGTGATGGATGCCGGTGCATATGGGTTTGCCATGAGCTCAAACTACAATATGAGATTGAAGCCTGCAGAGGTGCTAATTAAAGAAAATGGCGATGCAGTGCTGATAAGACGCAGAGATACTTTTGAGGATTTGATTACAAATTTTAAAGTATAAGGGCAGTAGTCAGAAGTCTAGGAGTACAGGAGTTTAGAATAAAGGAAAGTTGGCTTAAGCCAACTGGAATAGATAAAGCAGAATTTAGAAGGTAGAAGATTGGGGAGATAAAAATGAGTAAGATAAAAATTGGTATTGTTGGCTATGGAAATATAGGCAGAGGAGTAGAAACAGCAATAAAGCAAAACTCAGATACTGAGCTGGTTGCCGTTTTTACTAGAAGATCGCCTGAGAGTTTAAAAATTAATACACCGGGTGCAAAGGTTGCTGCGATAAAAGATGCAAAGGAATATGCAGACCAAATTGATGTTATGATTTTATGCGGGGGTTCAGCAACTGACCTTCCTGAGCAGGGACCTGAGTTTGCTTCAATGTTTAATACAATAGACAGCTTTGATACGCATGCAAAGATACCCGAATACTTTGAAAAGGTCAACAAGGCAGCGGCTGCTTCAAATAAGACCAGTATCATATCTGTAGGTTGGGATCCGGGTTTGTTTTCAATGATAAGAATGCTTTCAGGTGCTATTTTACCTGAAGGCAATGACTACACTTTCTGGGGTAAGGGTGTAAGCCAGGGCCATTCAGATGCTATCAGAAGAGTAACAGGTGTAAAGAACGCAATTCAGTACACTATTCCAATGCAGGCAGCAGTTGAAAGTGTAAGAAATGGAGAAAATCCGGAGCTATCTACAAGACAAAAACATTTAAGAGAATGTTTCGTTGTAGCTGAAGAGGGTGCAGATAAGGCGCAAATAGAGAAGGACATTAAAACTATGCCGAATTATTTCGCCGATTATGATACTGTGGTTCATTTTGTAACTGAGGATGAGCTAAAAAAAGATCATTCAAAGATGCCTCACGGCGGATTTGTATTCAGAACAGGAAAGACCGGAAGTGAAATCGAAAATGATCATATTATTGAATTTTCACTAAAGCTTGACAGTAACCCTGAATTTACTGCTAATGTATTGGTTGCATATGCAAGAGCAGCAGTAAGAATGAACAAGGAAGGAAATTTCGGTACGAAAACAGTATTTGATGTGCCATTGGCATATTTGTCTCCAAAGAGTGGTGCCGAGTTGATAAAAGAGCTGCTGTAA
>CAYQCA010000161.1:0-9918 GCA_964415835.1 uncultured Clostridium sp.
TTATATGCCAGCACACCAATTACCGGCAACAAAACCATTAGCACTTCCTGTCCGGCATAAGCAACTGATGATATTGCATCACTCGACAAAATAGGAAGCCCCCAAAGGACTCCCAGCTTTTGATCTTTTAAAGCCTCATTTTTTAAAGGCTTTCCGACTAATATTCTTTTTAATTTTTTAAACATATAACCCACCATTGTTTACATTTTTAAGTTTGTCAATAAATTAACAACTATTGTATTTTAATTCTATTTTCGTTTATTTGCAATAGTTGTTTTAATAATTCATTATATCTATAAAATAGTATTATATATCGTTTATATAATATTTCAATAGATATTTCTAAATTAGTAATACAATTTTCCAATACATGGTTTTTAAATTATATATAATATTATTTCCTACTCCTTTTTTTATATATTATCAAAAAATGGATAGATCCCCTTTTAAGAATCTATCCATTACAGCTACAACAAAAATTATAATTAATGTTTTATTCCCTAAGGCTCTTAATCAAATCGCTTATCTCCTGGGATTGTTTCATCAATTCATCCAGCTTCTTTTGAAGCTCATCCAGTTTTGCATTATCTATCTGAGGTTTGGTTGTTTCAGCCGGAGTCTGCTCATTTTGATTAACTGTAGGCTGCTTGTTATCTGAAGGCTTTATATTTCCATTAAAGAGATCACTCAGTGCATCGTCCAGATTGTCACCTATACCATGCTTAAAGTCAGCACCCTGCTGATATCCAACTATAACCTTCTTTACCTGAGGGATAGAGGATGTGCTTTTTGATTTAATGTAAACCGGCTCTACATATAATACACTGTTTTCAATAGGAATTACCAGCAGGCTTCCCTTAAAGACCTCAGAACCGCCTTGTCCCCACAACGTAATACTTTCTGATATTTCGCTGATCTGGTTTATATTAACTTCAACCTGGTCAGGTCCAAGAATATTAGTATTCTTAGGAAAATTAAACAGAATCATTTCACCATAATTCTCTTTGGAATTCCTTACAGAAAGCCAGGATACCATGTTATGCTTCTCTCCTGATGGTGTAAATGGCCTCATCAATATGAGCTCTTCCTCCTCACCTAAATTATCCGGAAGCTTAATCATATTATAATAAGAATCGATTTCCTTTACTCCATTAGGGCTGTTAGTATCCGGATACTTAGCAATAGCCCATGCATCCTGGTTAGTATAAAAACTGTTTATATTTTCATCACGGTTTGGATCCAAATGGTATTTTTTCAAAACCTCAGTCTGTATTTTAAATAAAGTTTCCGGGTATCTCAAATGCTCTGATATATCCGCAGGGATAGCTTCTTCAGAGAATACTCCGGGATAAACCTTTTTATAAGCCTGTATAATTGGATCTTTGTCATCGATAATATAATACTTTACAGTACCATTATAAGCATCTACCGTTATTTTAACGGAATTTCTGATGTAATTGATTCCATTAAGAGCTCGCAAATCAGGTTCCGAACTCTGAGTATAAAAGTTTTGAGCATAAGGGTAATTATTTGACACTGTATATGCATCTAAAACCCAAACTAATCTTCCATCCGCTGTTATCGTAATAGCTGCATCAGAGTCAACCTTCAGGAACGGAACACCTTTCTGAGCTCTTTCGACAACATTTCTGTTTAAAAGAATTTCCGAATCAGATGATATGTTACTTGAGACCAAAATATTTGGATCCATGTATTTTAAAGCAAATAGAAGTCTATTAAGCAGGTTGAGATTTATTTTGTCATCCTTACCTTCAAAGTAAGAAACAGATGTTCCATCATAATCAATTTCTGCTTCCTTATCTGCCGCTTTTGGGTTAACAATTACAAAATTATTGGTCATTTCTCCATAATAGATTCTTGGCTCAGTGACTTTAAGATTAACTGGATCAACAGTATCCATTTTAAGTCCGCTTAACAAAAACTCTACCTGTCCCTGGGTAGTCAATTTATTAATAGGATTTACTACTATTCCATAGCCGTGTGTATATTTGAAGGTTTTATTTACAAAGTTTTGATTCTGCAGATTGGATGTATTGATTTCTCTGGCTGATATAAATACCGGAATTTCTTTTCCATTTACGGTATAGTTTAGTATATCCCCGTTAACAAACGTATAGAAATTTGTATTACTTTGCAGCTGTTTGTTGCTTTCCAGTGTAGGGTTATAATCTACAACACGAATATTATCAATTGTATTTCTGTTGTTTTGAATTGTTTCAGGTGTCAGCTCCTCTATGGTGGTAAAGTCATAAGGTTCAACTTTATCAAGTCCATATGCCGCCCTTGTCTCAATCATATTATTTTTTAAGAAGCTCTTTTCGTATTCAAATTCATTAGGCTTTACAAATACAGACTGAATTAGTCCGGATGCAAGGGTTACGAGTACAAAAATAGCCGGGTAAACAGCAATTGTAATGGCGGCCTTCTTTAATTTTCCCTTCCACATAAAAACCCCTGCTATAATTACAATAGCTAGCACAAATAATGGAGCAACAGTATAAAATCTAATCCATATGTTTGTGTTCGAGAAGCCTGCACCGCTTACATTTGTTTGTGTAAAAGATGAGTATAGGAGCTCTTCCCTTTGAAATTTATATGAAATAGTTTTAAGTACAAAAAAGATAGCAATATTAATAAGGTTGTGCCTTAGAATTGTCCTGTCTTTCAGTTCGTTAATTGAAAATGTCCCCGTTAATGCTGTCATTAATACAAGTACATAATATGCAATTGAGTAAATAACTATAAATAACCAAAGATTCGATATAAAATTAAGCAGAGACATATAGAAAGGGCGTTGGAACATATAGTAGCCTATATCCTGGCCAAACTGAGGGTCCACTCTACCGAATCCAACAGAATTTAGAAAAAGCAGCGCCTTATTAAAAAAGAACTCCTTAGTTAAAAATGCTCCAACAATACCTATAATAAATGCAACAGGAGCATTAATAAGCTTTCTGGGCTCAAGGTTATTATTAGCGAAATATTTCTTTAGATTCCTTATTATAGCTATGTTCGAAATATATACAAACAACGTTATTACAATAAAACTGGCAAAAAAGAATATAACCTTATACAGCAGATTTTTAGTAAATACTGTTGTATAATCTGCATCGGGATTAAGTTCCTTTAGCTGAATCAGTTCCATATATATGGAACTACCAAATATGGCAGCCAAAATAATAACTACCGCTACAGCTAATAAAGCAATTTTACCTTTCGGACTCTTCTTCTCTTTTTCCTTATAGTAGTCGTATACTGTCATCATTTTCCTCCTCACAAATTACATATTATTTTTACGAGAACAATGCCTCAATAAATTCATTTGAATCAAATTTCTGTAAATCATCCATCTGTTCACCAACACCAATCAATTTAACAGGTATGTCAAGCTCAGATTTAATGGCAACAACAATACCGCCCTTTGCAGTACCATCCAATTTTGTAAGAACTATACCTGTAATATCTGATGTTTCACTAAAGGTTTTTGCCTGCTGAATTGCGTTCTGACCGGTTGTAGCATCAAGCACTAATAATGTTTCTCTGTCTGCATCGGGAAGTTCTCTATCCAATACTCTTGAAACCTTTTTTAGTTCCTCCATAAGATTTTTCTTGGTATGCAATCTTCCTGCAGTATCGCAAATGAGTAAATCAACCTTTCGTGATTTTGCAGCCTGTACTGCATCAAAGATAACTGCAGCAGGATCAGAGCCTTCTTTGTGTGCAATTATATCTACTCCTACTCTGTCTGCCCATATTTCAAGCTGATCTATAGCCGCAGCTCTAAATGTATCACCTGCTGCAAGCAATACCTTTTTGCCCTGACTTCTATATAAGCTGGCTATTTTTCCGATTGAAGTTGTCTTTCCTACACCATTAACACCTATAACAATAATTATGGAAGGTTTTGTATTGAGCTTAAGTTCATTACCACCCTTCGATAATATTTCCTTTAGTTCTTCCTTTAATAAACCCTTTACCATCATCGGATCTGTTACTTTTCTTTCACGAACTTTTGCTTTTAAATCTTCAATAACCTTCATAGTAGTCTCTATGCCAAGGTCAGAAGTAATCAGTATTTCCTCCAGCTCATCAAAAAGCTCTTCATCAACCTTTCCAAATGATACCAGCACCTGGTCGATTTTTTCCGTAATACTTTTTCTTGTTTTCTGTAATCCTTCTTTCAGTTTGTCAAAAAAGCCCATTTAATATCCTCCAAATATATGTTTATTGAAATCACATTCCTAACTAACTGGCCAGTTCTCCCATCTTCATCGATACTATCTTTGAGACCCCGTGCTCCTGCATAGTAACACCATACATTGTATCAGCTGCTTCCATAGTACCTTTACGGTGAGTTACCATAATAAACTGAGTATTTTTTGAGTACTTTTTCAAGTACTCTCCGAATCTATATACATTTGCATCGTCCAGAGCCGCTTCAATTTCATCAAGCAGACAGAATGGAGTAGGCTTGAGTCTTAATATAGCGAATAGTAGAGCAATTGCCGTAAATGCTCTTTCTCCACCGGAAAGAAGCATCATATTCTGAAGCTTCTTTCCCGGAGGCTGAACCTCGATGTCGATTCCGCTTTCAAGTACATTATCTTCATCTGCTATGATCAACTCCGCTCTTCCGCCGCCAAAGAGCTCACGATAAACAATACCAAAGTTCTCATTAATTAATTTAAACTGTTCTACAAACTGCTTCTTCATTATCTGCACCATCTCAAAAATAACTTTGTGCAGCTTATCCTTAGCTTGCTCCATGTCGTCTTTCTGAACAGACATAAACTCAAATCTTTCCTTTGTTTTAATGTAATCGTCTATTGCAGATACATTTACAGGTCCAAGCTCTTTAATCTGTGCCCTGTATTCATTTATTGTTCTCTGAGCCTGAGGAATACTTTCAATATTCTTCTTAAGCACAACTGCATTTGAATAAGTCAGTTCGTATTCATCCCACATTCTGTCTTGTATAGCCTTCATTTCAGCTTCAGCTTTTGTATTTTTAACATCAATCCTGTTGTATTCCTCCTGAAGCATATGGATTGTCTTATTAGTTGAGTTTAGTTTTTCAATAAAGTCAGATGACTCTTCTTCCAGTACCTTCTTCTCCTCAACTAATCTGTCTATTTCTATAGTCTTACCTGTTTTTTCATTTTGTAAGCCTTTAATTACATTTTCCAGTCCTTCAATACTCTGTTTAAACGAAATAATATCAGCATTGGCACGGTTCTTTTCATTCTGCTTTCTCACAATGCCTTTATTCATTGTTTCTTTTTCAGAATTGATTCTTTCCATATGCTCATTAACACTTTGCAAGCTTTCAACAATCGAATTTACTGAAATTTTAAAATCAGTTATATTATCATGTAGTTCATCTCTTACTGATTGATCGGCCTTGAATTTTTCCTGATGTTCCGCAATAATTTCTTTTGTTTTAGCTATATCGTTCTCAATAGCCTGAAGTTCTTCCTCGTATTTTTGCTGTTCTCTAATCGCTTCCTGCTCCTGCTTCACCATCTGACCTTTTTCATCTGAAAGCATGCCAATTTTAGCATCTGTTTTCCTTATATTATCCTCAATCATGCTCAAATGATTCTCATCTCTGGTTTTTATCAATTCATTATCCCTGAGTTTTGAATTTTCTTCATTAAATTCAGTGTCAATTTCCAGTAACATCTTGGTTACATCCTGAAGCTTTCCGTTTAGCCTGATGTCTTCCCTCTTTAATTCTTCAATTACTCCCTCCAGTTCAGTTATCTCACGTCCTCTACTCAATATACCAGAACTTCTGTGGTCATTGCTTCCACCTGACATAGAGCCGCTGGTACTTAAAATATCGCCTTCCAACGTTACAATTCTGAAGGAATAGCCAAATTTTCTTGAAATAGCTATACCTGCATCAAGATTATCAACAACTGCTACTTTTCCTAATAAATTCAATACAATACCGTTATATTTAGGGTTACAGCTAACAAGATCAGAAGCCAGACCGCAGAAGCCCTGTTGTGAAACCAATCTGTTTAGTGTATTGTCATCCAGACGTTTTCCGTTTACAGCAGATATGGGCAAAAATGTAGCTCTACCCAGCTTATTTCTTTTTAAAAATTCTATAGCTTTTTTTGCATCTTCTTCGGTAGATGCAACTATATTTTGAAGAGCACTGCCTAATGTCATTTCAATTGCAGTTTCATATTTTTTGTCTACGTTGAGCAATTGAGCAATGGTACCGTGAATTCCAGAACCAAAGTCAGAGGATTCCTTACAGGCATGCATTATTTCCTTTACGCTTCGGCTGTATCCCTCCATGCTTTTTTCCATGTCTTTGAGTAGCCTGTGTCTTGATGTTTTTACTTGTATATCTGTTTTAACAGTGTTATGCTGTTTCTCCAAATCAGACTGTGTTTTTAGCAAATCATTTTTTTCTGTATTTAATTCTTCAATTTTTATTTTTGAATGATTTATATTCAAAACAGTATTTCTTATATTCTCAGATAAATCTTCTTTTTTCATATTGTCTTTATCTTTTTCAAGTTTAAGAGTATAAATTTCTGAACTAATGGAATTTTGCCTTTTCTTTATATTTTCAATATGATTTTTTACGTTATTTATTTGGGTCCGCTTATCTGACTGAAGATCAAGCTTGTCCATTATTCCTGCCTTTAGCATTTCTATCTGCCGCTCACTTTCACTTAGTGTGGAAAGAATGGCATCCAAATCAGACTGGTACTTTTCAAGCTTTTTTGAAAAATCCAGATGCTGTTTATTAAGATATTCTATTTTGCTCGCACGGCTTTTCTCTTCTTTTGCCAATAATTCAAGCTTTGACTGTAATTCAAGAATTTCCTCGTCGAGACGCTTGGTATTTTGTTCGAGACTGCTTATCTTTTCATTATTTAATGTTATCTCGGAGTTATTCTTTTCGAGAGTAGCTTCTAAAATATAAAATTTATCCCGAGCTTCAGTTATCTTATCATCGAGAGTTTTTAGCAACTCAGTCTTCTGTTGATTTTGTACCGTAATACTTCTAAGCTTTCTCTCTTCAGCCTCAATATTATCTTTTATATCCTTAAACTGGTTCTCGTATTCTTTCATTTTTTCTTTAAACTTATCGATACTGTCAAGGTAAACATTAACCTCCAGCTCCTTTAAGCTTTCACGAAGAGAAAGATACTTTTTAGCTGCCTCAGACTGCTCTCTTAGCGGTTCTAACTGGGCCTCAAGTTCGTTTATTATATCATTTATACGCACAAGATTTTGTTCGGTCAGCTCAAGCTTTCTTTCAGCCTCCTGTTTTCTTACCTTGTACTTCATGATTCCGGAAGCCTCTTCAAAAATATGCCTTCTATCCTCAGACTTTGAGCTTAATATTTCATCGACACGGCCTTGACCGATAATTGAATAACCATCTCTGCCTATTCCTGTATCTAAAAATAACTCATGAATGTCTTTAAGACGACATGATGTCTTGTTGATATAATATTCACTTTCACCAGAGCGAAAAACTCTTCTGGTAATTGTTACTTCACTATATGACACAGGTAGATAATTATCGGAATTGTCTATGGTCAAGGATACTTCAGCGAATCCAACCGGTTTTCTATGCTCAGTTCCGGCAAAAATAACATCCTCCATTTTGCTGCCTCTAAGAGTTTTTGCACTTTGCTCACCTAAAACCCATCTAACAGCATCTCCGATATTACTCTTACCACTACCGTTAGGGCCTACTACTGCAGTAATTCCAGATGTAAAATCAAGTGATATTTTATCTGCAAATGACTTAAACCCTTGTATTTCAAGTTTCTTAAGATACATGTTTCACCCCAAAAATACTAATTAAAAATAAATATTGATCCAGATATTCTAAATAATTTTAACATACTTTGCTATTTATTAAAAGGTTATAACGCACTGTTCAGAGAAAATTACCCGGTGTTATATTAATTATACGGAGACTTTTAGAAAATGTTTAATCATATTTGGAATACTATTTTTAATTTATCTTAGTTATTAACATAAAACCATAATTAGTAACCTTTTGTCTTTAATAATCATAATATATTTTATAAGAAACTATTTATGTAAAACAAGGAGGTTTAATTAATGCTAGATTATGACTATGACTATATGGATTATATGCGAAAGATGAATATGCCGCAAGAATATTCCCCAATGATGGAAATGCCTCAAGAAGATTTGGAATCCATGTATCCAAGGTGCTATCATATCATTAATCCTGAAGTAGAACGATCTTGCGGTATGATGCATATGAAATATGGTCCAATGTATATGCCAAATCGTCAGCATGTTGAGAGTATGGTTGATGAGATTGATAACAGAGTAGGTCCGGAAATTGATGCAGAATACCAGGATGATGAAGGTGAGGAAAGACAGTTTGGTTTTGGTTTTGGTGGAAGAAGGCGTTTCAGAAGAGACTTGATAACTATTTTATTATTAAGAAGATTGCTTCGGAGAAGGCGCCCTCATTTCGGTTTTCCAGGGCATTTTGGAGGGTTCGGTGGATTTGGATTCTAATACCGAATAGAACAAAGTCGCTGCGCAACTTTTGTTCTTTCTGCACTCCCCCATATTAAGGAAATAGTAACTCGAAAAACTTATCAACATACCTTTGCACAAGCTATTTCCCTAATATTAAAAAAGCAACAGGAGCGTTTTTTCTGTTGCTTTTTATACATTATTACGAGGAGATTATTTTTATGCAATATAATATTTATCAAGAAGCAAATATGATTTTGCCGGGGCAGCATAAATTGCCGCCATTACCTTACCCATATAATGCATTGGAACCTGTTATCAGCCAGAATACATTAAAAATACATCATGATAAACATCATAAGGCCTATGTTGATGGTCTTAATAAAGCTGAAATAGCTTTATTAGATGCCCGAAATAAAAATGATTTTGAACTAATAAAGTACTTAGAAAATGAGATTGCGTTTAATGGCTCAGGGCATATTCTCCATAGTATTTTCTGGACAGTAATAGCTCCACTGGGACGTGGTGGTCAACCTGGTCCTGCCACTTCAAATAATATAAATAGATATTTTGGAAGTTTTAATGCTTTTAAGGAACAGTTAAAAAGTGCCTCAGAAAAAGTAGAAGGATCCGGCTGGGGAATACTAACCTGGCAGCCTACATGGGGCCGTTTGGAAATATTACAGTGTGAAAAGCATCAAAATCATACGCAATGGAGCGGAATTCCGGTATTAGTCTGTGATGTATGGGAGCATGCCTATTACTTGGATTATCAGAATGAGCGAAAGAAATTTATTGATTCCTGGTGGAATTTAATTAATTGGTATGAAGTTGAAAGAAGATTAATTTCTGCGCAAAGCGGGATTGTCCCGTAATATGTAATACCTGTGGCTGCCGGTAACACCGGCAGCACGTTTATTTTTTCTTAATTACTATGCGCATTCTAAAGAATTGACTGATATTTCTGAAAATACTTCTCCTGCTATCCCTGTGTTGCTGTTGAACTTCAGGCTCAGCAATTGCAATTTCGGCCATTTTTAATATACTCTCAAAGGATCCGGCTTTTGCTATAAATCTTGATGTGTGGCAAAAAACTGCGTCATTGATTCCAATAATCTTTCCAAGATCCTCATTTCTTTTTCCAGCCCAGGCTTCTGGAAGACTCTTTCTATCTTTGCGTTCTTCACCATATTCTCGAACTGTTTGTATAAAGTATCCTTCTTCTTTCGGGTAAATTACAAATAAAACTTCCTTATTTATATCAATCTCTTTTAAGGTGCGCTCCCAAGGATATGAGCTGTCTAAAATTAATAGCTCAGGTCTTACACGAGTATTGTATGCATCAATAACAAATAATCTCGCTTTAATCGTTGAGACTTTTTGATCAACCAAATTATC
>CAYQCA010000162.1:0-1871 GCA_964415835.1 uncultured Clostridium sp.
AAAAATTACATTGGATGCAGGAAATCTCAGCTTTAATATGGTTGAGGGGATAAACAGTGAAGACAATGAGAAATCAGTGATAACTTTTAAACGGGAAGGTTCAGTGGTTGAATTGCTTGTTCCGCTTAAGAGTATGGAATCAATTATGCTATATTTTGCCAATTAAGTTTAGAAAGGTTATTGCGCTATTATGGATCAACATATTCTAACAATGGATATTGGAACAACCTCCGTTAAGGTTTCGCTGTTTTCAAAGGCTTTAGAACCTATTTGTTCTGTTGCGGAAGAATATGAACTTGAAACCTTTCCGGGGAATGTTGTAGAACTGAATCCTTTGGTTTATCAGGAGAAGATCGAAGCTGCCATTAAAGAACTGCAAAGACAGATGAAACCTGTAGATAAAATTGCAGCTATTGGAATAACCACACAAGGTGAAACACTCATCCCGGTGGACATTGAGGGCAAACCTCTTTGTCCTGCCATTATCTGGCTGGATTCAAGAGCTGATAGGCAGGCTAAATTTATAAAACAGCATATTTCGGAGGATGAATTTTATAATAAAACCGGTCTTCCACAGATAAATGGTTCCTTGCCGTTAGCCAAGCTGCTTTATATAAAAGAAGAGATGCCGGAGATTTATAACAAAGCCTATAAATTTTTACTTGTAGAAGATTATATTATTCACTGGCTTACTGGTCGTTTTGTGAGTGAAAAGTCCCTTCAGTGTTCAACCGGTTATTTTGATCTGAAGCGGGACGGTTATTGGGATGAAATATTAGATATTATAGGATTAGACCTGCAAAAACTGCCTGAGCTTTTATCTTGCGGGCAGTGTGTGGGCTCCATATTGCCTGAGAGGGCTAATACTCTTCAGTTATCCACTGACGTAGAGGTAGTGACAGGCGCTATGGATCAGACAGCGGCTGCACTGGCTGCCGGCTGCACGATGCCGGGACGTGTGACAGAGACTACAGGTACTGCCCTTGTTATGGCTGCGTATACTAAAAGACCTGACTTTAGCCATGCTTCAAAGGTTACCATATACAGGCATGCACTGGAAGATTGCTACATATATCTGCCTATCGGTGTTACAGGGGGGATGGCTTTAAAGTGGTTTAAGGATAAGTTTTGCCCGGAGCTGTCGGAGCAGGGGCAAAATGCATATAACATAATGGATCAGATGGCTCTGGAAGTTCCTGCAGGGTGTAATGGATTGATAACCCTGCCCCATTTTGCAGGTTGCATTAATCCTGAGGCGCTGCCAAAAGCCACAGCTGTTTTTTTTGGAGCAACATTGGATACTTCTAAAGCAGATTTTATAAGGAGCATTATGGAAGCAATAGGCTTTATGCTCCGGGATTTTATTGAAATGCTCAAAGGATTGGGATGTGATGTAAAGGAAGTCTATTCACTGGGAGGTGGCTCCAGAAGTGAACTCTGGCAGCAAATCAAAGCGGATATTTGCCAAAAGGAGTTTTTGACTGTAGGATGGAGCGAAATGTCCTCTGCCGGAGCAGCTATTCTTGCAGCATGGGGAACGGGTATTATTGAAAAAGGACAATATCCTGTTTTTAAAAACATTAGGAAATTTATACCCCGATCAGAAAATGTTGAAGTGTATGATCGGGCGTATTCAAAATATAAATTGCTTTCAGATTCTATAATTAACTTATATAAGGAGGTATAGGCATGAAAAGCTATGGCAAACCAAAAATCGGAATACTGGCACTTATGCTGGGAGCTTATGAACCGCTTTTTCCAGGTATTATTGACAGACAGACTGCTTATGTTCACCAGGTGATAAAAGACCTTGGTGATACCGCTGATTTTGTTTTTTCAAGGGTTGCTCTGGGACGAGAAGATATAGAAGC
>CAYQCA010000162.1:1922-3374 GCA_964415835.1 uncultured Clostridium sp.
ATTATCCAACAAATATAACAATGACAATCTGGATGGAATACTTATTTTTTTGCTTACATATTCACAAGGACAATACCTTATCCGCGCCATGCAGAACAACAGGCTGCCGCTGGCACTTGCACTTATACAGCCTGACGAAACAGTGGGAGATGATTTTGAAGAGCTGGATCTAACGGTAAACCAAGGGATTCATGGTTCTCAGGATAACGCGAACTGTCTTTTGAGAGCAGGGATAAAATGCAGCTATTTTGCAGGAAGTCGTTTTGACGGGTCATTTAATAAATTTGTTCTGGATTTTGCAAAAGCGGCCCAAACAGCAAGGCTCCTAAAAAATATGAAAATAGGAGTTATTGGAAAACTTGCAGGAATGGGGGATATACAGTGTGATGATATATCCTTTTTTAGGAATATAGGCCCTGAATTTATATACGATTCCATAGGCTCTATATATTCTAATTTTGCTGAGGTAACAGAAAAGGAAGTTGAGGAACGTGTCGCACTGGACAGGACTATATTTGAGGTTGACCCTGATTTGAGCTATGAAAGCCATGCTTATGCTGTCAAGCTTTATCTCGGAATAAAAAAATATTTGGAAAAAGGGCAATATGCTGGATATACTGCTCATTTTGAGGAATTCGGAGCTGACGGAAGGTTTGAACAGCTGCCGCTTCTCGCGGCTTCGCATCTGATGGCAGACGGCTATGGCTATGGTGCTGAGGGAGATGGCATGACAGCTGCACTTGTTGCTGCATTGAACTGCCTTTGTGGAAATGCTAATTTTTCAGAAATGTATATGATGGATATTAAAAGAGAGGCCATTTTGTTTTGCCATGCCGGTGAGGGTAACTGGAGCACTTGTGATGAAAAGCAGAAGCCAAGACTTATTGATCGCTATTTTGGAGAGGGAGGGCTGGGAAATCCACCAACAGCAATTTTTACTCCAAAGGCTGGAAAAGCATCGGTTCTTTCAATTACTCATATTAACGGCAATAAGTTTCGTATAGTAGTTGCCGGGGGTGAAATCCTTCCTAAAAATGACCTGAAGCGATGTGAGATGCCATATTTTTTCTTTAAACCTGACTCCGGAGTTAAGAACTGCGTAGAAGGGTGGCTCAATAATGGCGGTACACATCATGAAGCAGTAGTGTTGGGGGATTTTTCGGATAGGATTAAGCTGTTGTGTGATGTTTGTGGAATTGAACTTATTTTTGTATAGGAATTAGCTAAAATGATTTCCTTAGGAAAGGATTGAGGTTATGTTTAATAATATCAAAAGATCTCTAAAGGATATTCTGGGTGATAATTACATAAATGCAGTATGTCTTGGCAGAAGTGTTCTTACCGGGGAGGATTCAAAGGAACTTGAAGGAATCGCCTCAAAAAAGGTGGAATTCTGGCCGCAGTCCTTTGAAGAAAGACAGAACACGCTGGCTGATTTTATAGGTGAAACAA
>CAYQCA010000162.1:3384-9902 GCA_964415835.1 uncultured Clostridium sp.
CCTTCATTTGAGAGTGATGTGCGCGGTGCAGCAACAGCCTCTTTTCAGGCAGTTCAAAATAATGCATCATCACCTTTAGGCGGCTTTGGCTGTTTCAGGCTGGGTGAGGATGGAAAGCTCTATTTTGCGGCAAAAAGTGAACATTACCATATTCCGCTTGGACATTTTTTCCCGGGCTATAATCTGATTGAAACAGCAAAAAAAATAGGTATACCCAATGCAACTCATAACAATACCAGAGGATATATAACAAGGTTACTTGAACAGAGATTAATTGCAGCAGCAAATGGTATTGACTTTAACGATATTGGCGCTTTGAAAAACGTATTAAATAAAAAAGAGCCCGGGGTATTAAACAGGATAATAAATTTGGAAACAGGCTCCTTAGCGGTTGAAGCAGCACTTAAAATGATGCTGTCAAGATTCTATTCGATTGATGGCAGTCCCTCCGTTTATCAGGATCGTATACCTGTATTTCTTGTAATGGCAGACAATGCCGGAAATAATACGGCCAACTACCATGGAACAACTGTTATTGGACAGACCTTAAGAGGACTTTGGCCTGAGTTTGCAAATAAAATTGAGGCTGCAGATATCTATAAAATAGTTCCGGTAAGAATTAATGATTATGAGGATTTTGAAGCAAAGGTAGAAGAGTATAATTCTGGCAAATTTAAAGTTGCAGGCTTTTGCCATGAAATTATAATGATGAATTACGGCGGAATTAGGCTAAGAGAGGATTATCTGCAATCAGTATATAAATTAAGCCATGAAAGCGACATACCGGTTTTATGTGATGAAATACAGTCCTGCGCATGGTATGGAGACTTGTTTTTATTTAGAAGATACGGGTTAAGCCCTGATTTTGTTTCGATCGGCAAGGGGTTCCCGGGAGGTAATTACTCAGCAAGTAAAATCTTGTGCAGCGCCAGCTATGATAGTTTAAATCAGTTTGGAGCGCTGGTAACAAATGGGCAGGAGGAATTGGCGAGTTTGTCCTACCTGATTACGATGGAATTTATAAAAGCTAATGAAAAAGAGGTTTATGAGCTGGGACAATATTACTTTGGTAAGATAAGAGGTTTGGTTAACCTGTTTCCTGATTTAATTGCCGGAGTAGAAGGTGACAGCCATATGGCTGCAATTTGCTTTAAGGATGTTGAAAAGGTTATTGCCTTTTGTAAAAAAATGAATCATGAATTTTGTATAGATGTAAGTTCGCAAACCTATAAACCAAATTGCCCTCCGGTTGCACTTACAAAGCTTCCAATAATATCATCACGAAAGGTAATTGACGTGGTTATCAACAGGATGGAGACATGCTTGGGAATGATTAAATGATGGACATTAAAAGGAGGGAACAGTCGGGATGAAAAAATCAACAGTAAGGTTTGGACTAATAGGCTGCGGCCTTATGGGAAAGGAATTTGCAAGTGTTGCTGCCAGGTGGCTTCATCTGAATTGTGATATTCCTGCACCGGAAATTGTTGCTGTATGCGGTCAGTCGGAGAAAAATCTAAAATGGTTTGAAAGGGTTGAAACTGTTAAAAATTTTTATACAGATTATCGTGAACTCCTGAAAAATGAAGATGTAGAAGCAGTTTATTGTGCATTGCCTCATAACCTTCATGGGCAGGTATATTCCGATATTATAAATGCAGGAAAGCATCTTTTGGGTGAAAAGCCTTTTGGGGCAGATTTAGATGCTTTTGAAAAAATTTATCAGGCCATTCAGGCAAATCCTGCAGTTTTTGTTCGCTGTACCAGCGAGTTCCCATATTATCCAGCGGCCCAACAGCTGATAAATTGGTATAATGAAGGCCTTTACGGTGAAATAATAGAAGCAAAGTTTGCTATCAAGCACTCGTCGGATATGGACCTAAACAAGCCTATTAATTGGAAAAGAATTGTAGCCATTAATGGAGAATATGGATGTATGGGGGATCTGGGGATTCATACTCAGCATATACCGTTCCGGTTGGGTTTTGTTCCGAAATATGTAAGCGCTCAGCTTTCAAATATTGTTCAAACCAGGCCTGACGGGAAAGGCAATATTGTTCCCTGTGAAACTTATGATAATGCAATTTTACTCTGTAAAGCCGAAAATAATGAGGACAATGAATTTCCAATGACCTTTGAAATGAAGCGTATAGCACCTGGCTGCACAAATACGGTTGAGTACGCTATTTACGGTATGAAAATGTCAGCTGTATTTTCTACCGATGACCCCAACGCAATCCGTTTTATAAAAAATGACGGAAGAACTCAAGCGTGGAGCAGGATGGTCGTAGGGCAAAAAACTGCTTTCCCTGTAATAACCGGAGAAATATTCGAGTTCGGATTTTCTGATTCTCTGCTGCAAATGTTTGCGGCGTTTATAAGTGAACTTAAGGGGTTGCCATGTCCCTTTAAGAATTTTACCATTGAGGAGGCAAAGCTTTCGCATAAGCTATTGACAGCCGCATTGGAATCTCATAAGGAAAATAAAACAGTAAAAATAGTCTAAAGCAGCTTTGCATAACGAGAAGCAAGTACAAGGAGGTTCGCGATGAGCATAGCGGATAAAAAACTTTTAGCAGAAGAAGTTGTGAGAAGAGAAATATACTGGCCTCAAAAACGTCCGGGCTTTGTTGCCTGGACTACAGCCTTCAGCTATAATGACGGATCCATTGGATTATCCTTTAAAGAGACCATCATAAAGAATAATAGTACTTATACACCGCCCAAACTGGAATTAAGTGAAGCCATGGGTATTCCCGTTTCATATTGTTCTGTGGAATGCTCCTGCGAGGATCAACAGTCTTTCAGGGTATATTTGAGGTCCTTTGATTATGGAAAAACCTTTACTGAGACAGGACGTTGTCCAATCGAACAGGGTTCCTTCTGCAACGTAGGCTTTCCTGACGGAAGGATACTGGGACTTGATGTTCAAAGAATAAATGAGAGTGGAACATCCTGGTCCAATTTTATTTCAGTCCGTGAAAGTTATGACGGTGGAACTACCTGGCGTGAATTGCCACGCTTGCTTGAGGGATGTGCACCATATTTATGGCGTGTAAGGCAATTAAAGGACGGAATGATTGTTGTCTGTGCTTCCCTTTATGGAACACCCTGGGGTGAAGGTGAAGAGCGTACTACACGAAATACTATGCTCCCGGGAGAATCTTATTTAAATAAAATACAAACCTTCTTCATGACTTCAAAAGATGGAGGACAGACTTTTGACGGCCCGCACTATATACTTCCGGGTACCGGAGCGCATGAATTCGATTTTGTGGAGCTTAATGACGGGTCACTGCTTTTTATTGCGGGAGATGTTCAAGGTACTCCAGTGGCCAGACAGATAGTAAAAAAGCATGCTAAAAATGGTTACGTCAACGGTACACTGTACGGTATAAACAGGGGAGCACCAAAGAATCCAAAGGATCCGCAGAGCGGCTTTGTTCCGGAAACTATGGTTATGCTGCCGGATGGATTAATAGTAGGTTCAAGACGAAATAAACCGTACTCGTGTTCAAATGACCTTGGAGAGAATTGGTTTGAAATCGATAATTTGCCCTCAAGCCTTTACCAGCCTTATATGCATTTGATGGATGACGGAACCGTTGTTAATTTTGGACATTTTGGAGGAGACTCGGCTTTTGGACAGGTAGATATGTATATTGGTGCAGACTATTTTAAGATGGATAATTGTCTGCCTAAGTCAGGGAAATTAAAGCTGTGGAGAGAACTTGATCCGACAGGAAACCATTTTGTTAATAAATTCTCAGCGTCTTTAACGGTAATGGAAAAGCCTGTTTCTGGTCAATGTCTTACTTTCCGCTTTCAACCTGTATGGAACAGTGATGGGAGTATTTCTACAGTTAAGCAGGAAAATGCAATGATAATACGAGAGGCAACCACAGATAAAAATGGAATTGCCACAGTCAGTATTCCTGAATTTGACGGGATTGGAGATATTCATTTTTATTATAATGCGGATGTTGTATTCAGACCAGAGAAAGAGGATTATATGCCTTGCGACGGGCCGATGATGTGCGTGGCTGCTCTGACGCCACATCGTTTTAACAGATATCCTTATGACGCTTATTTTGCTGAAGGTACACTTTATCTTTCACCTGAGCTTATAGACGAGTTTCCGTATCTGATGGAGCTGCTGCAAAATGAATGTAGGAAGGCTTCTGATAAATTGGAGCAGGGCATTGTACCGAAGGAAGTGGCGGACAGATTTATCTCTGTTGGAGTACTCAATGAGAAAGATGGGGAGCTATATTGGCTAAAGAGTGTTCATGCACCGTGTCCTCTAAAGGAAGTACTAAAAATGGCAGGAGGAGACTGGTACATCTGATTTTATTAAAAGGAGGTAGTAGTAATGAAAATTCAATTGGCAATTGACCGGGTATCTGTGGAAAAGGCTTTAGACTATATCAAGGCTGCAGAAGAATCAGTTGATATTGTTGAAATTGGAACTTCTTTAATAAAGGATTTTGGTATGGCTGCTGTCAGAACTATTAAAGAAGCATACCCGAATAAGGCTATTCTTGCAGATATCAAGGTAATGGATGAAGGTGAATATGAATTCAATGCTGTATACAGGGCAGGTGCTGATATTGCCACAGTAATGGGGGCAGCAGCGCTTAAAACTATAGTTGCCTGCAAAAAAGTTGCTAATGAATTGGGTAAAGATTATATGATTGACCTGCTAGAGGTAAATGAAGAAAAGCTTGAAAAAATTGTTAAAGAAGCGGACGATGCGATCTTTTGCGTTCATCTGCCCTCCGACCAACATGGCAAGGGGCTGAAAGAACTTATAGAATCCTCCTGCCATCGGATGAAAGGTATTAAGCGTCTCGCTGTAGCAGGCGGTGTTAATCTTGAAACTATTAATCTTATAAAGGAATCAGGTTTTGAAATTGTTATTATTGGAGGAGCAATTACCCGGGCAGACAATATAGAATTAGCTGCAAAACAATTTTATTTAAGTGTAAATAGTTAGGGAGGGATGTTCATATGGATATATTATCAGCAGTAATGGAAGAAATTAACGGTGTCATTTCAAAAGTAAATCGCGAAGAACTTGATCAATTTGTTGGTCAATTTGACAGGAATCAAAGAATTTTTGTAGATGGCGAGGGTCGTTCCGGATTAATGGCAAAAGGTTTTGCTATGAGATTGATGCACCTGGGCTATTCTGTTTATGTAGTGGGTGAAACCATAACCCCCTCTGTTGAAGCCAAAGATTTGTTTATCGTAGTTTCAGGCTCAGGAGAGAGCGAAAATGTAGTATCGGATGCAAAAAAGGCAGCTAAAAAAGGTTGCAAGGTTTTGGTTGTTACCAGCAATCCAGCCTCTACGCTGGCGCAACTTGGACAGACAGTTCTGGTTGTGCCAGGTACCGTGAAAAGTGATGTGGGTGATAATAGAAAGTCGATTCAATTGCTTAGCTCATTATTTGATCAGAGCCTGCATATTACCCTTGACTGTGTCTGCCTGGCTTTAAGCATGCGCGACCGGGTATCCAATGACCAGGCCACAAAGACCCATTGGTAAGGGAGAGGTAACATGATCAAAAATGACTTGCTGCTTTCTCAATATGTTCCCAGAAGTGAATTGATTGTTGAAGAACATCAAATGTCCCAACCATATAAAAGGGTGATTGACGTCCATACTCATTTTGGAAGGCTTGGACTGGGCGAGGAATACGAAAAGAAGTTTGATACATTGCAGGCTGTTGAGAAATTGAAGGAACAAGGGGTTAAAAGAGTAATAAATCTTGACGGGGATTGGGGTCCGTATTTAAAAAGGATGCTTCAAAAAACCAAGGGCTTCGAAGATTTTTTTATCCATTTTGGAACGGTAGATTTATCAAAGCTGGAAGATGTTGATTTTGAAGCTTATGTAAGGCAAACTATTATTGATTCAATAGAGCTGGGAATTAAAGGACTGAAATTCTGGAAAAACCTTGGCTTAAATTTAAAGGATTCTAAGGGAAAATACATCCCTGTGGACCATCCCGGGTTGGAAGTCATCTGGAAAACCGCAGCTGAGTTCAAACTTCCTGTGCTTATGCATATAGCAGATCCAATTGCTTTTTTTAAGCCAATTGACCGTCATAATGAACGCTTTGAGGAGCTGATTCAGCATCCTGATTGGTCCTTTTATGGATCTGAGTGGTATACATTTGAGCAATTAATGACCATGCAGGAAAACATTATATCAAAAAATCCAGAGACAACATTTGTTATAGCACATTTAGGTTCCTGCGCAGAAAATCTGGCTTATGTAGGAAGCTGTTTTGACAGGTACCCTAATATGTATGTGGACATTGCCATGAGAATTTCTGAGTTGGGAAGACAGCCATATTCATCAAGGCGATTTTTTGAAAAATATCAGGACCGAATACTATTTGGTACTGATTCAGTTGCAAATGAACCTTGTGATCATTCAATTTATTACCGATTTTTTGAGACCTTTGATGAATATTTTGATTATTCCAGATTTGAAATTCCAAATCAGGG
>CAYQCA010000163.1:0-9868 GCA_964415835.1 uncultured Clostridium sp.
TGCAACATTTATGGGATTTAAGCAGTCAACATCCTTATCACTGTCTATTATATATTTGATTACATTCTCATCAATATGCTTGGGAAGCGGCCTGAAAAGCAGAATCCCATGTATTGTTCCGTCACTGTTTATTACTTCTATATTTTTAATCAGTTCATCCTGAGAAATACTTTCTTCATATTCAACCACAGTACATTTTATACCCAGTCCCTCGCATCTTTTGATAGCTCCCCGTTCATATGCCTGGTCATCCGGCCTTGCTCCCAGTCTGACGATAGCAAGACAAGGATTTATACCCTTTTTCTTTAACTCCTCTATCTCAGCAAGCATTTTGGTCTTCATTCCGTTGACAGCTTCCAAACCCTTCATTACTATAGCCATAATCATTTCACCTCTTCATTTATGCTAGTTGTTACTTCTTAAGCCTCCTTCCACATCACTGTATACCTTATCAGCTCTCTCAATACCTTTCTTCAATAATTCATCGGCTTTTGCATTAATTTGATCAGCATATTTCCTGTCCTTCATAAGCTTTGTATTTATAAATACATTCAATGAAGCTCCCATTAAAGCGGATTTGCAAAAAAGCACCCCAACACCTACATCACTTATAGCCAACTTGGTACCCTTAACAGCCAGCTCCTCGTGAAGTATTATTGTGTCCATAGATTTTTCCATTATCTCAAGCGGCACACTACAAGCAAGTCTCAACGCATCCTCCATTATCCTGTTTCTCGTTGATACTTCTTCCTCAGTATTCTTAGGAAGCCCATAAGCCTTTGATAATGGCTCAAATACTTCCGCATCCTTCTCTACAAGGGAAAGCAATTCATTCCTCAGCAATTGCGCTTTTTCAAGTATAATTTTCATATCATCCTGAACATCCAGATACTTCTTTCTGCCAAGGGTCAGATTTCCCACCATACTACCTAGAGAAATACCCAACGCACCAACCAGGGCAGAAGCTCCGCCACCTCCAGGAACAGGTTCAGATGATGCAAGAACTTCTGCAAACTCTATGCAGGACTTTTCAGTTAGCATTCCATACCCTCCAATTCTCTTTTATCGAAACTCATTTGTTAAAACAATCCGGATATTTTTCCTGTAGAATCTACATCTATAGCTTCTGCGGCGGGAACCTTCGGCAGACCGGGCATTGTCATTATATCGCCTGTCAAAACAACTACAAATCCTGCACCGGCAGATACTTTCACGTTCCTTACCGATACTCTGAAATTCTTTGGCCACCCAAGTTTTTTAGGATCATCAGACAGAGAATATTGTGTTTTCGCCATGCAAACCGGAAAACGCTTAAAGCCCATTTCTTCAATCTTTGCAATCTCTTTCAATGCCGCAGCTGAAAAGTCCACACCATCACCGCCATAGATCTTTCCTACCACTGCTTCGACCTTTTCCTTCAAAGATAAGTCATCGCTATACGCGAATTCGAATTTGCTATTGCCTTCTTCAATCAGTCTAATACATTCTCTTGCCAGATCTTCTCCGCCTTCTCCGCCTTTCGCCCAAACCTCTGACAGCGCAACATTGGCCCCATACTCTCTGCATTTTTCCTCAATAAGCTTAAGCTCTGCTTCTGTATCTGTCGGAAACCTGTTAACAGCAACAACAGCCGGCAGACCAAATTTAACTATAATATTTTCTATATGCTTAAGCAGGTTTGGAATACCCTTCTCCAACGCCTCAAGATTTTCTGATGAAAGTTCACTCTTTTGTGCACCTCCATGGTGCTTCAGCGCTCTTACGGTTGCGACAATAACTACTGCAGATGGCTGCAGTTCTCCAATGCGGCACTTTATATCCAGGAACTTTTCTGCACCAAGGTCAGCCCCAAAGCCTGCTTCAGTTACTACGTAGTCGCCAAGCTTCAATGCAACTTTTGTTGCCATTATACTATTACAGCCATGAGCGATATTTGCAAAAGGTCCGCCATGTATAAAAGCCGGCGTATGCTCCAGAGTTTGTACAAGATTTGGTTTTAATGCATCCTTAAGCAGGGCAGCCATTGCTCCTTCAGCCTTCAATTGTCCGGCAGTTACCGGTTTATCATCATATGTATATCCAACAATTATGTTTCTGAGCTTTTCCTTCAAATGCTCCAAATCTCTGGATAAGCACAGAATTGCCATTATTTCTGATGCAACGGTAATGTCGAAACCATCCTCACGGGGAACGCCATTAACTTTACCATTTAAACCATCTACAATAAATCTGAGCTGCCTGTCATTCATGTCCATGCATCTTTTCCATGTTATCCTTCTCGGATCAATGCCCAGCTGGTTGCCCTGATATATATGGTTATCGAGCATTGCTGCCAGAAGGTTGTTAGCAGCACCTATAGCATGCATATCTCCGGTAAAATGCAGGTTAATATCTTCCATGGGTACAACCTGCGCATATCCTCCGCCGGCAGCTCCTCCTTTAACTCCGAAAACAGGTCCCAGTGAAGGTTCCCTCAGCGCTATAACTGTCTTTTTGCCAATCCTCCCCAGCGCATCTCCCAGCCCGACAGTCGTCGTTGTCTTTCCTTCACCCGCAGGCGTTGGTGTAATTGCAGTAACCAGTATCAGCTTGCCATCCTTTTTGTCTTCCAGATCTTTGAGTATATTGTAGTTAACCTTAGCTTTGTAGTTACCATAATACTCTAGATATTCTCTTCCAACACCTAAACTATTTGCAATTTCTTCAATTGGCTTTTGTTCAGTACTCTGCGCTATTTCAATATCACTTCTGATTATCATATTCCCCTCCGTTTTCTTACGTTATTTTTTTACTTTTTCCGGTTCAGCTCTTCTTTCTGTAACGCTGCCTTCCTTTTTTTTGTATAAGAATGAAAACCAATATATGGTACCGACAAAAAGTGTCCCTCCAATAATATTCCCTAAAGAGACCGGAATCAGGTTGTTAAAAACGAATGTGTACCAGTTCAAACCATCCAGCTTATCGCTTGATATACCCATTCCAACAGCGGCATCTACCCATGTCTGCTTGTTTTTAGCCAGAATCCCGGCCGGTATATAATACATATTTGCAATACTATGTTCAAATCCGGATGTAATGAAAAGCCATATAGGAAAGAAAATAGCCAGCAGCTTACCGGCAATATCTTTTGCAGCAAATGCCATCCACACAGCCATACAAACCAGCCAGTTACATAATAGTCCCATAAAAAATGCATTAGCAAAAGTTAGGCTAACTTTATACGAAGCTGTTTTAATAGTAAATCCTCCGAGCAGACCATCCGAAAAATTAAATTGACCAGATAAAATTATAAAGATAACTATCAGTATTGAACCTATAAAATTGCCTATGTAAACCAAAAACCAGTTTCTAAGCATCCCTAACCATTTTGATTTGCGTTCCAGGCAGGAAACTACAATCAGCATATTTCCTGTAAAAAGCTCCGCACCTGTTATAACAACCATCATAAGTCCTGTTGAAAAGAGCGCACCTGCCAATGCTTTGGCTACACCCACTGATTGAATGGTATGGATAGCTACATTGGAACCCTGAGAAGCAAGTGCTATAAAAGCGCCTCCCAGAATACCAAGCAATAATAAGCGGTAGGCGGGATAATTACTTTTTTTGCAACCTACTTCAACGTATTTTTCTGTAATTTCAACTGGACTAAAATAAGAATTATCTATATACAAACACTCCTTTTAGACTCTACAAACTATACCTTGCTAATAATTTCCGGAACCACTTCAAATAAATCACCTACAATTGCTATATCTGCAATTTGCATCATTGGTGTGTCAGGATTTTTGTCAATTGCCACAATTGTCTCACAGGATTGCATACCTACCAGATGTTGAATCTGTCCTGATATTCCGCAAGCTATATATAATTTTGTCTGAACAGTCTGACCTGTCTGACCAACCTGATGAGAGTATGGAATCCAGCCGCTATCTACCGCTGCTCGGCTTGCACCTACAGCACCGCCCACCTTGGCAGCAAATTTCCTTAATATATCAAATCCTGCATTCCCCTTCATTCCTCTTCCGCCTGAAATAATAATCTGAGCATCACCAAGATTAACAGCCGCTTCGGTACTGTGGAAAATTTCAACGATTCGTTTTATTCTTAATGTATCGCTATCCTGAACATTTTCACAAATTATTTCACCTGTCCTTTGTGGATCAGGTACCAGTGCCTTCATTACCATAGGGCGAACCGTCGCCATCTGCGGTCGATGATTGGAGCAACGGATTGTTGCCATAATATTTCCTCCGAAGGCAGGTCTTGTCTGCAACAAATCTCCGTTTACCGGATCAATACCAAGCTCGGTACAATCGGCTGTTAATCCGCAGTTTGTTTTTACCGCAACACGAGGTATTAGTGCTCTTCCTCTTGCAGTGGCAGCTCCTATAACTATTTCCGGCCTGTATTTATTTATAAGCCTTTCAAGAACACTTGCCTCTATTTCATCATTAAAACCTGAAAGCCTGGCATCATCAACTGTTATTACCTTATCAGCTCCAAATGCAAATAACGAATGGGCCTGTTTTGAAGCATCATTACCCATTAAAACAACCCATACCTGTGAGGCTCTCGAGTCAGCCAAAGATCTCGCTGCTCCTATAAGTTCATTTGTAACAGGTTGAATTTTGCTTGAAATAAGTTCTGCTATTACCCATACATTGGAGTATTTTGTTTTGTCATTGCTATTAGAAATAATCATCAGTTCTTCCCCCCGTTACAATATACTTCTAGCTTTAAGTTCTTGAACAAGTTTCATTGCACAATCTTCCGGTGATCCTTCAATTCTCATTGTTGCAGTATTTCTTGGAGGTGGCGGAGCAGTTTTTACTACTCTTGTTGGCGAGCCATCGAGACCTATTTTTTCTGTTTCTGCACCTATATCTGCCGGTTTCCAAACAGGTATGTCTATTTTCTGGGAAGCAAGTCGGCCTTTTAGAGAAGGAATACGAGGTGTGTTAATATCTTTCACAACTGTCAATACTGCAGGAAAATCAATTTCACATATGTCATGTCCATCTTCATGCATTCTTTTAACTTTTATACTTTTTGAATCCGCATCTTCAACGCTCATTACATAAGTTGCCTGTACCCAATCAAGATGAGCGGCAATTCCAGGACCTACCTGAGCAGTATCCCCATCAATTGCCTGCTTACCGCAAATAACCAAATCTACATTTCCTATTTTTTCGATTGCCTTTGCAAGAGCATAGCTTGTTGCCCAGGTATCAGAGCCTCCAAAGGCCCGGTCACTTAGAAGAATTGCCTTGTCTGCACCAACAGATATTGCTTCTCGTAGACAAAGCGTGGCTTTTTCAGGCCCCATTGAAAGTACAATTACATCCCCTCCGAATTTATCTCTAAGCTGTACGGCTTCTTCAACAGCGTATGTATCAAAAGGATTCATAATCGCTTTTAAACCTTCACGAACTATTCTTTTGGTTTCAGGATCTATTTTTGCATCATTTGTTGCAGGAACCTGCTTAATACATACTACAATTTTCATTCTGTGCACCTCCATGTATCCTTTATCAGATGATATTGGGTCTTAAAGCCCAGAAGTGATAAATAAACACCACATGAAGGATAAATTCCATGGAGCATTCTTAGAGTCTCAATAGGATCAAATTCAGTATCTTCAGGTATTTCATATCCTACTGCGTCTGAGAGCAGGTGAAGTTTTTTGCTCATCCACGCTTCAATAAAAACAGGTATATTCTGATATTCCTCTATAAGCTGATCAACAATGTCATTCTTTTTAATGATAGGCTGAGTGATAATAAACGATGCACCTGCGCTCAATTTTCTCTGAAGTTTTTCCATCTCATGTTCCACCGGCTCATATGGATTAAAAGCTACTCCTATAACAAAAGTACCGGGATATTGATCATTTATATATTTTAATAACTCAACAGAAGTGACGGACTCTACTCCACTTTCGGCTCTTACATCGGCCGGCTGGAGCTTGGGCAGACGATCCGAACCGTCACCGCTTATAACCAAAAGGTACTTTATGCCTAAGGACTTACATTTATCAAGAATGTTATGCAAATCCTGTTTAGTATGGAAAGTATTTAAATGAATCATAACCTGTTCCGGATTTACTTTCAGTCCAAGTTCTTCAATCACCTCTGTGCCTTGAAAGGCAAGATTGCCCATTGCATTATCTGTAATACATGCACAATAACCGCTTTCCATAACTCGATTGTATTTTTCTGCAAAAAGATTTAAATCCTCTTCCAGCTTTTCTGTGTCCTGTTTTGGAGGAAGTATCTCCACATGGTACATTCTATCTGTGATATGATGCTGCATTAATTACACCACCTTTTATAAACTTATTGTTTTTTGTGAATGAATTAGAGTTTGGCCAACTCGTAAATAGATTAAATTTAATTCCTAGTATGATTATATGGTATGATTAAATGCTTTACAATAAAAGTAGATAAACTGCATAAAAGATTACAAAAAACAAAAAAAAAGTTCTAAAGATAAAGAACTTTTTTAATTTTAAATTTTATTCAATTGTTTTCCTACAATACCAGCCTCACACACAACTATATTCTTCCCGAGGCTTTTTGCCTCGTATAGAAACTTGTCCACTCTTTTCATAAAGGTTTGTTCATCATCATCTTCTTTTAGTGCAGTCAGACCAAAACTGCAAGTAATATTTCCAACTTTATCATATTTACGTTTTTGAATACAAATCCTTAGTCTTTCCGCTAAATCCATTGCCTGCTGAATACCAGTATTCGGAAGGAGTATTACAAATTCCTCACCACCCCATCGGGCAAAAACATCAGTATTTCTGATAGAATTTTTTATTGTTGCAGCTATATTTTGAATAACTACGTCACCAATAATATGACCAAAGGTATCATTAATTCTTTTAAAATTATCAATGTCGAAAATAATCAGACAAAGAGGATCTTCATACCTATTGCAGTAACTGATCCACCTATTTAGTTCTTCATCAAATTTAGCCCTATTATAAATACCTGTAAGAGGATCTATTACAGAGAGCCTTAAAAGTTCCTTACTATCTGCGAATTGTCGCCTTTTGTATAAGTTGGTCATATACGCACCTATATTGCAATATATGATTAATATTAGGTCATATGCTAAAATTCTTAGGAGAATCGGGGTTTCCACGCCTGCAATGTTTCTTGCCGGAAAGGTAAAAAAGAAAAGACAAAGTAAAATAGAAATAATCTGGGTAAGAATAAGTCTATTTGGGGTAATATAAAGAGCTAAGGTTAAAGCCATTATACTAAAGAATGATAAATAAGTAAGATTCTCATATTGATATATTATTATCAGGAATGCTATGATAGCCAGCGACTCATATGCAGTTATAAAATAGGTAAGTTTCGTATAATTGGCTATTTTATTCACGGTCAGATATAAAATTACCGAAATGGCAAGTACAACTATTCTGGTTACTAATATTATACTAAATGAAAAAGGGTTTTTAATGGCAAAATAATCTGATACTATAAACAACATATATATTATTCCAAATACAAGAGCAACCGGTCCTATAAATCTGACATACCTCTTCATATCATAATTTATAAATTCTGTTTCCATAGATTTATCAACGAACTCACCAAAAAAAGATATGTCATATTTCCCGATTTTTTTCATTTAAAAGAGCCCCCAGTTACCAATTACCACCTTTTTCTACAACTTATACAATACTTTATCATTTTTATTTATTTTTTTCAATCATTTTGTATCTGTATTCATTTAAGAAGCTTTTGCCAGCGAAACCCAAACTTCTATTCACATACATAAAAGAAATGAACTAACAAATAATATATAATATATTAAATTTCTTATTTTTGAAAGGAACATTTATGGACAAGCAAAAGAAACACAAAACAACATCAAAGCCTAACGCCCAAAACAAGGCTGAGCAGGCTTTAACTCAAAACCCCTCAAATGCGGAGTTTAATAACAAAAGTAAAGGGAAACTGACAGACTAAATTATTCGTTGATTTAAAAAGGCTCCATATCAATTAGGAGCCTTTAGAAATACATACATTTATACTTTTAGGTATTTTTCAAACCAGTCTTGGAATTCTCTTTTGAGGTTTTAAATATAATAGCAGCAATTGTAAACGAAACAATAGTTGCTACCAAAAAGCCCCCCAGAGTTGCAATGTAACCTCCCTTTGGGGTCATTGCCAGCAAAACAAAGATACTTCCCGGAACAGGGATTGCCACAAGTCCAGCATCTAATGCTTCAAACGTGAATACACCGCTCATGCCGCCAAGTATAACCGCAATCAACAATGCAGGTTTCATTAACACATATGGAAAATAAATCTCATGGATGCCGCCAAAAAAATGAATCAAAACTGCACCCGGTGCAGTAAGTTTGGCTGAGCTTTTACTAAAAGCCCAAAAAGCCAACAGAATGCCCAGTCCGGGTCCGGGATTGCTTTCTATAAGGAAAAATATAGATTTTCCCACTTCCTGTGTTTGTTGAATCCCTAGCGGGCTAAGTACACCGTGTGCAATTGCACCATTTAAAAACAACACTTTAGCGGGTTCTATAAAAATTGAGGTAAGGGGTAAAAATCCAGAGTTTACAATAGCTTCAACGCCTGTTTTTAAAACACTGTTTATATTTAAAACCAAAGGGCCGATTACCAAATATCCTAATAACGTTAAACCTGAACCAAGTATTCCGGCTGAAAAATTATTCACCAGCATTTCAAAACCGGGTTTAATTTTACCCTGTAAGAGTCGGTCAAAATTCTTTATTACATATCCGCCAAGGGGTCCAACTATCATAGCGCCCAATATCATCGGAATTTGGGCAGAGGTAATAACACCTATGGTTGCCAATGCACCGACTACTCCGCCTCTGGTGCCTCCAATCATATTGCCACCCGTATAGCCGATTAATAGCGGTATCAAATAAGTGATCATTGGACTTACCAGTTTAGCAACGTTTTCATTGGGAATCCAACCTGATGGTATAAATAGCATCGTAATAATGCCCCATCCAATAAATGCACCAATGTTTGGCAAAACCATGCCGCTGATGAAATCTCCAAAATGACGTATTTTATCTCTTATACCTATTTTATGTAACGTAGCAAATATACCGGAACTCATGATAATGCCTCCAATATTAATGACATAAAAAGCAACAGCACTCACAATTATAGATTAAACAGGAAAGTTTATCAATACCGGACATTTTGTTACCTCGTTATATATGTTTTATGGATTTTACAAGATACTCATTATCTTCTTTGGATTTTACTGCAATCCTGAAATATGTATCATCAAGGCCTATGTAATTATTGCATGGACGGATCAGTATACCGCATTTCTCCAGTTCCCTGTGTAATAACTTATTTTCACTTTTAAATAATATATAGTTTGCTTTTGATTCAAAGACCTTAAATCCAAGCAAACTCAATTGAGACATTAAGTATTCTCTGTTTTGTTTTATTATCCTTTGGGTTTGTCGGACATATTCTCTTTCTTTTAGTGCCGCAACACCACATTTCTGTGCTATTATCGAAACATTCCAAGGCTGTCCTGCGTTATAAATCCTATCAATAATATCCTTATTCGAGCAAATTCCGTATCCCAAACGTATACCTGCCATTGCATATATTTTTGTGAATGCCTTTAGTACAATAACATTGTCAAAATCATCAAGCATATCAACTATACTATACTTCTGTGAATTTTCCAAAAAGTCGATAAAACACTCATCAACAACTAATACTGTATTATTCCTTTTGCACCCGGCAGCAATTTTCGAAACTATTTCTTTTTCTATTAGAGTGCCTGTAGGATTATTGGGGTTACATAAAAACATCACATTAACATCAGGTTTTAACTT
>CAYQCA010000164.1:0-9721 GCA_964415835.1 uncultured Clostridium sp.
CTCTGGTACGGGCAGAAGCAATAAGCCATACAAAAGAAATGATGGATGCTGCAGCAGAATTGGGTTGTAATCTGATCAGCCTATGGCCGGGACAGGATGGCTACGATTATTATTTCCAGGCCGATTATATTGAGGAGCGAGGTTGGTTTGAAGAGGGTGTAAAAGAATGTTGCAAATACAGAAAAGACATAAACGTATCTGTTGAATATAAGCCCAAAGAACCTAGAAACAGAAGCTATCCTTCCAATGTAGGCAGCACTCTTTTAATGGTGAATGAAATAGGGGAAGAAAACTGCGGAGTGACAATCGATTACGGTCATGCGCTTGTAGCTTACGAAAATGTAGCAGAATCAGTAGCAATGCTCAAAAAATATGGGAATAAGCTGTTTCATTTACATATGAATGATAACTACGGACTATGGGACGACGATATGATTGCTGGCTCTATTCATACAATACCATACCTTGAATTAATCTACTGGTTAAAAAAGACTGATTACAATGGGTGGATATCAATGGATCAATATCCGTACAGAGAGGATGGCCAGAAAGCTGTAAGCGAGAGTATACAGTGGATGAAGGTATTAAATCAGATTGTTGAGAGAATGGATGAAAAAGAGGTTGAGAGCATTATTAAGACCGGAGATGCTACTGAGTCCAGTAAAATGCTAAGAAAATATATGTTTGGAGTTTAAAAGATTAATGAGGTGATGAATTTGAAACTAAAAGACCTTTTATCCCGTAAAAACCTGGATTTTACAGCGTTTGCTCCTGTAACGGCAGCTTTTCTCGGGGATAGTGTAACCCATGGATGCTTTGAGATATATAACGGCTTGAATAATAAAATTGAATGTTGTTACGATCACGAGGCTGTTTATCATGCACAATTAAAAAAGATGCTTTATTCTATATTCCCTAATGCACCGCTCAATATCATGAATGCAGGTATATCGGGTGGAAGTGCGCCACAAGGACTGGAAAGACTGGAACGCGATATTCTGCCCTACTCTCCGGATCTGGTCGTGGTATGCTTTGGACTTAATGATGTATGTAAAGGACTAGATAAAGTTAATGAATATACAATTTCACTTAGAGCTATTTTTAATAGACTAAAGGATAAGAAGATAGAAGTAATATTTATGACCCCCAATATGATGAATACATATGTCAGTCCTTCAATCACACAAGATAATTTTAGAGATATAGCAGAGTTGACAGCAAGGCTTCAGAATGACGGCACAATGGATGCTTATATCGATAATGCAATAAAGGTATGTGCTGAAGAAGGGGTTCCGGTCTGTAATTGTTATAAAAAATGGAAGCAGCTTTTTGACACGGGAGTTGATACGACGGCGATATTGTCAAATTATATCAATCATCCCAGTAGGGAATTGCATAAGTTATTTGCAAACTCGCTTTTTGAAATGATAATGTTTGAATAATGTCAGCAGCTAACCCCCTACAGTAATTGGACCAAAAATCAGTGTATTTAATACTTTGACAGGTACTTCGGTTATGTGATATTATGTAAACAGTACCAGAAAAGTACCAAATATGACTTTTTTCTGAGGTGAAAAATGGCCAACCTAATGAAAAAAATCTTTAGCGCATCCAGATTCAGAAGTGTTAGTTTGCGATACAAATTATTAATAATTTTTTGTGTACTTGGTCTTCTTCCATTACTTACTGTAGGGGTAGTCTCTTATACTCAATCAAGCAAGGCTGTTAATCAAAATATGATTGTTTACTCAGGATCAATTATTAAACAGGTAGCTGACAATTTTGACAGATGGCTGCGCGAGTATGAGTATACTACTCTGGAGTTTGTTAACTCAGCAGAAATCCAGAATTGTCTTGAAAGTAATGAAGACGATTTTATGCTGCAGCAAAAGTATAAATTGAAATTTGTGTTTTATACCGTAAACCGTCCAGAGATGGTTGATGTAGCTATATATAGAAGTGATGACCGTTTTGACTCGCTGAAATCAAGCTCTCTCATCTACTACAACTCACTTAAATCAAATATCCCCAAAGGTAGTGAGATTATTGGAAAAGATTTATATGATGAAGTAATCAAGGCCACAGGTAAAGTAATATGGAAGAGCGGCAAGGTTTATAAGATAAATGAGTCTTTGTACAGCAACAGCATAACAATGTGCCGTAAGGTTGCAGGATTTAACAGCGGTAAAGACCTTGGTATTTTCGTAATGCATATTAATTCAGATTATATCAAACAAATCTATAATGATGTCAGGCTTGCAGAGGGTGGTTATATTATAGTTGCCGACAATAATGGAAAAATTATTGTAAAGCCGGACAATGTTAATTTAGACAACAATATAGGACAACAATTATTAAGTAGCCTTTCATCAGTTTCAGGAAATTTTAAAGAGAAAATGGATGGAAAGGATTATTTTATTACATATACATCCTCACAGGTAACCGGCTGGAAGATTATTAGCTTAGTACCTATGAAGTCTATAAATAAGAATATTTATATTGCGAGAAACATCACTATTCTGGTCGGTTTTTTAATCTTGTTTGGGATTGTAGTTTTTTCAATAAGGGTTTCAAATTTTATTTTTAAACCAATTAAATACTTGACAGGTGAGGTTAAAAAAGTTGAAGAAGGAAATTTGGATATAAAAATAGAAACCACAAGCCAGGATGAAATTGGAGATTTATCAGATGGATTTGGTAACATGATTCAAAAAATTCAAAGCTTAATCCTGCAGAAGGAAGAGGAGCAAAAGAAACTGAAGACAGCGGAATTGGTGGCGCTTCAGTCGCAGATAAATCCTCACTTTCTCTATAATACAATAGATACTGCTTTATGGCATGCAAAAGAAATTGAGTCAAATGAAATACAAGAAATTTTACTTGCGCTTGCTCGCTTTTACAGAATAAGTTTAAGTAGAGGAAGCAATTTGATAACTATTGCGGATGAGCTTGATCACGTAAGGAGTTATTTGAAAATAGAAAGCATACGCTTTGAAGGTAAGTTTGATGTGGAATTTGATGTTGATGATGCCATTCTAAATCACCAGATAATTAAAATTACACTTCAACCACTTGTAGAAAATGCTATTAAACATGGGATTCGTAAAAGATCCGGAAAAGGTAAGATTATTATCAGTGGAAGAATGGAAGAAGATAGGATTGTAATTCAGGTAGCCGATAATGGTGCCGGTATGTCAGAGGAGCAGTTAAATAAAATCTTCCAAAAGGTTGATGTAATGTATTATAACAATGGGAGTTATGGGGTTCGTAATGTTAATGACAGACTTACCCTTCAATTTGGCGATAGTTTTGGATTGAAGTATAGGAGCATACAGGGAGAAGGAACATGGGTTGACGTGGTTATTCCTATACTGTAGCGATAATTAATATTTTGAACAATGTCAGCAGTCCGCCACCTCTTAGGTGGCGGAATTGAAGCCAAAAGGCTCATGGAGGCTAAAAAAATGATAAAAGTATTGATTGTGGATGATGAGGCAACAGTTCGCAGGGGGCTAAGAAGAACCATACCCTGGCAGCAACACGGTTTTGAAGTAGTAGGGGAGGCTGACGATGGAGCTGCTGCTATTGAGTTGACTGAGGAATTAAAACCTGACATTATCATTACTGATATTTGTATGCCGCTTATGGATGGCTTGGAATATATAAAGCTGCTTAAGAAAAAGGATTGTTTATCAAAAATAATTATACTTAGCGGACATGATAAATTCGCTTTTGCAAAGGACGCCATTGAATACGGCGTTTATTCCTATGTTTTAAAACCCATTGATAATAATGAATTGATACAATTACTTTTAAAAGCAAAAGAAGAAATTGAAAATGACAGGAAATTTAATCAGGAATTTAATCAGCTTCGCCAATTAATTGCTGAAAACCGCTTAGTTTTGAAGGAACGGTTTCTATATGATTTAATCAGGGGCAGTTATAAGGATTGTGATAATTTGAATGAAAAAATGGATTTTTTTCAAATAGAAGGTCTTGATGGAAATATCGTTATAATGGTAGCGGACATCGACAATTTCTCATTGATTTTTGCCGGTTTAAACGAGGAAGAAAGACAGTTGAGAAAATTTGCAGCTGTAAATATTATTGAGAATACAATATCAAAATACGGAAATGGATATGCTTTTAACGGTAAAAGCAATCAATCTATAATTATTTACTCACTAGGCAGAGAAAAAAGTGAATTTAATCAACGGCGTTCAATTATGCTGGTAAGTGAAAATATAAAAGAATCAATATATGACCAATTAGGTTTTACTGTTTCTATTGGCATTAGTAAGATTACATGTGGCACAAGCAAGCTGGGGGAAGCTTATGAAGAGGCATTGGAGGCCGTTGAGCATAAATCCTGGATTGGGAAGAATAGTATTATATTTATTGAGGATATTAAGATAAACAATACAAAAACCTTTAATTATCCGATTGAGGAGGAGCAAACAATTTTGCTGGGTCTGAAGAGAAGCCATCAGGAAATGGTGCTTAATGGGATTGAAAGTTTCTTTCAAAACTTATCGGCTGTGAGGGGAGTACCTATTCAGACAGTCAGAAAGATGGTACTTATACTTGCATTTCAGATCAATCGGACCCTTCTGGAAATGTCTATAGATATAGAGAACATTACCGGTCAGGAGTTTGTTCCGAACCAGATCATCGACAAGTATCAGACTGTTGAAGATATTAAGGAATATATGGTGAACTTGTTAAAAAGGATTATCACATTCCTTATTAATCAAAATGATAATAAGTTTAGAACCGAGATTAAAAAGGCAATTGCTTTTATTGAAGCAAATATTTGTGATCAAATTGATCTCAACAGTGCCGCCGACCATGTCCATCTGAGCCCCTACTATTTGAGCAGATTGTTTAAAAAAGAGACCGGGAAGAATTTTGTGGACTATGTAGTTGAACTTAGAATGGAAAGGGCAAAAGAGCTATTACTGGAACGGGAGCTAAAAATGTACCATGTAGCAGAAAAGGTAGGATATCATGATACAACATATTTTAGTCAGCTTTTTAAAAAGCATACCGGTGTATCGCCAGCTGACTATAGGAAAAGCAGTTGATAGGTCAACACAATCCTAATTAACTAGAGGGAGCTGAAATATCATGAAAAAACCTATTATTAAAAAAATCAGTACAATTTTACTTGTGACAATACTTATAATTCTTGCAGGTGGCTGTGATGAAAATATTGTTTCTACTTCAACAGAAGGGCAAGTTAAAAATACAGGTACGCCGGCAAAAAATGACTACCAATATAATCAGAAGATAACTATGTTTGCTCAGGCGTATAGCCCTGTTGACGCTACCAAAACAAATCCTACCCCTCCTGAAATGCTTAAAATAATGGCAAAGAAGTATTCAGAACTCTATCCTGGTATTGAAGTCAGCTTTGTTCCTTCACTGGATGGTATGGATGTAAATGCCTGGATAAAGGCCAAAATAGCTGCGGGTACAGCACCGGACGTCTTCTGGGCCAGGACCGTGGATCTTAATAGTGGAGTTATACCCTTTGGCTCAGTAATTGATTTTAATGAGTATTTAGAAAAACCAAACCCCTACGTACCCGGCAACAAAAAGTGGTCTGATATGTTCTATCCGTATATTCAGAACCAGCTTGAAGGCCCTGAAGGGGAGCACTATAGCATAAATGGAGATTATGTAGCTACATATGTTGTCTATAATAAGAGTTTATTTAAAAAAGCTGGAATTAAAACACTACCAAAAACATGGTCGGAGTTTACAGAAATTAATAAAGAATTATTGTCTGCAGGAATAACTCCATGGGCATTTGCTTTTGGCAGCGATATCGATTCTCAAGACAGGATGACCTGGCTATCCCGCCTATTTCATACAAATTTCTACTATGATTATTTTCAGTCTTTAGGGCTACAGGAAAAAGAAATAAGTTTAAGTACTAAAGAAATACTTATGGCATTTAAGAATGGTGTATTTGGTCCGGATGATCCGAGATGGATTGGATGGTGGCCTGTAATTAAAGAGCAAATTCCATATATGCATAAAGACTCGCTAAGTGCAGGAATAACCCCTTCCGGTGTCTTTAATATGTTTGTGAATGAGCAAATTGCCATGTACCTTGACGGCAGTTGGGCGCATTCGATACTTCAAGATGCAGAAGTTGACTTTGAATATGGAACATTTAGTTTTCCTTACCCGGATCCTGTCGCTTCGAAGCTGGCTTCAAATTATAATTCTGCTTCAGCTGAAGGGGGCCCATACGGCGCATTTCAATTCTGTATTTCAACACCTAAAGCTAATTCCAGTATGAATGAAGAAAAGCTGCCCATATGTGTTGACTGGCTAATGTTTATCAGCAAGCCTGAAAATGCTGAAGCAATTGTTAATGAAGTTGGAGCATGTATTCCGTCAATAAAGAATGCAAACCCATTGCCGCATAACATCCAGATTTCAGAGCTGATGAATTCCAAGCCGGTCATGATTGAAGGCGGATTACTTACGCTGGGCACAACGGTGTTGGATGCTTACTATAGCACTTTTTGCTCATATTTATCTGATAAGATTACGCTTGATCAAGCTGTAGAAAAATTAAGACCTATTGTAAAAATAGAAGTCGATAAAAAGATACAAAATTGACAAAATACTCAGACTAATGACAAATCTACCTATTAGAAACCTCCCTCCTATAAGTATAAAATATAACTATGAAAAAGCTGTTGCAATAGTTTTAACATTTAATTTGATGATAACCTGGCCAGATTGTCATCAACCGGCACTTCTAAAAAAACAGTCAAAAATAGGAGGAGAAAAATGAATAGATTATTTTCTAAGCTAATGGCAATGATTGTTGTCATTTCGTTATCAGTCTCATTATTTGCAGGATGTGGAAGTAAAACCACAGCAGATGAAAGTACTTCAGCTGCTACAACATCATCAGCAGCAGCAGAAAAAACTGAGCCTGCAGAAACTGGTTTAAAAGGTGATTTGGTTTACTGGTCACAGTGGAATGAAAATGAAAAACAGGCAAAAGTGTTCAAACAGGCTATAGAGGCTTTCCAAACAGAGAATAAAGATGTAAAGATTACTGTTAAATGGAATGGTCGTGATAACGGAAAGCTTATCAAACCTGCTCTTGATGCAGGACAAGAAATTGATATATTTGATTCGGAAAATGGTTCAGTGGGGGGATACGAGAGTTATGCTCTGAAATTGGATGACTATATGGCGAAAACTTATCCTACCACAAATGGTAAGACGCTGAAAGATTCGATAATGCCTGCATTCTATAAAACAATGCAAGTTGCATTTTCTGATAAAACATCTGTATACGCAGTACCTTACCAGCCATTTATGTTTGCCATATTTTACAATAAAGCTGCATTTACAAAAGCAGGAATAACAGCTGCTCCAAAGACATGGACTGAGTTCATGGATGTATGTGAAAAATTGAAAGCTGCAGGAATAACTCCTTTGACAGTAGATGATGCTTACATGCCTATTTCGAGATCATACCACTTCTCAAGATATCTGGGACAGGATGGAGTAGCAAAGTTGATTACGGACAAGACCGGCGCTGAATGGGATAATCCATTGGTATTAAAAGCGGCTAAAGATTTCGAAGATTTGTCAGCTAAAGGATATTTCTCAAAACAAGTACCAACAAACAAATTTCCGGCAGGACAAATAGAATTTGCTAATGGTGGTGCTGCAATATACTTTGTAAATGGAACCTGGCTGCCGAATGAATTGGCTGAAACAGTACCGGCTGATTTCCAATGGGGAACCTTTGCTTATCCTGCAGTGGATGGTGGAATCCAGGGCCGTGAAACTGCCTGGTATGGTACTCAGTGCCTGGTTATAAACAAAAAAACAGAAGCTCCTGATGCAGCAGTTACATTTGTAGCTTCGATGGTAACAGGTAAGTTTGACTCAGAGCTCTCAAAGATGTCAAAAGGTATTGCAATAGGCACTGATTCAACATGGGCTCCAGAACTTGCGGATGCAAAAGCGGTTTTTGATGAAGTAACCACACAGTTGACCCAAAGTGGTGGTTGGGCTGCAGATGCAGACAGGGATGCAGTTGTAAACGCAAACTTTATAAAACTTCTGACTGGCAAAATCAAAGCAGAAGAATTCGTAAAGAACTGTAAAAACAATGTTAAGTAACTGATTGCATAACAAAAATGTAGGTTTATAGCAGTGGAGCTCAATTTGTTCCACTGCTATAAACACTGCATAAAATATTAAATTTTGTAGCGGCAGTTGCACTGAGGGGGTTTCAATATGAAAAGAAGTAAATTGATGTTTTTAGCATTTTTAGGACCGGCAATACTGTCCTTTATGATTATCTACATATATCCGGTTATCAGAACTGCTTATATGAGTTTTTTTTACGTGAAGAATATTACTGACAGCGCTTCAGAGTGGAAATTCGTAGGTATTGCAAATTATATTAACCTGCTGACCAAAAGCGAATTATTTATGCAATCGCTAAAGAATATAGGATATATATACATATTCGGCTTAATCGGGGTAATGTTTTTTGCGTTGCTCTTCGCTATTATTCTGAATTCCGGTGTACGGTTTAAAGCATTTTTCCGTTCCGTAATATATCTTCCTAATATAATCGCCTCAGTAGCAATAGGTACAATGTGGGTCCAATATGTATTTAATTCTGAATATGGGCTGTTAAGGAGTATATTCAAATATCTGAGATTAAACGGACTTGCAGAATTTCAATGGATGGCAGACTCAAACCTGCTTTTGTCGATGTCTATTGCATATAGCTTTGGATGTATAGGGTACTTCATGCTGATTTACATGGCTGCAATGGATAAGATTCCGGCAGATTACTATGAAGCAGCCACTATAGAGGGTGCCAATATATTCAAGAAGTTTTTCAAAATTACGCTGCCATTGATGCGAAATGTGTTCAGAACAACTCTGGTTCTTTGGTCTACAGGCTGCTTGGGCTTCTTTGTCTGGTCAATGATCTTTTCTAATGTTCAATGGAATATCAGAACTGTAACGCCTATGGTATATATGTACAATATAGTCTTTCAGGATGCAGTAGGGTTGGACCCGGCTCAAAAAAATGCAGGAGCGGGGGCTGCAGTCGGTATGATTCTGACAATTCTTACTATTGCTGTATTCGGAATTATAAATCTCATAATCAAAGAAGATGATGTGGAATATTAAGGGGGGATAAAATGGCAAATTCTAATATAAAGGATTCAGGAAAATTTAAAATATCAAAAGAGCTACGGTTACTTCCCGGATACGTAGTGTTACTTCTATGGGTTGTGTTCTCGATAATAATGATTGGCTGGGTTTGCCTGGCTTCGTTATCTACAACAAGAAGTATTTTCTCAAATAACATATTAGCTGACGGGATACATTTTGAAAATTATAAGAAAGCTTTTATTGATAATAAACTGGGACTTTACATGCTCAACAGCATAATTTATACTGTCACTTCAATTGTCGGAATGATATTGATTGCTGCTCCGGCTTCATACGTGCTTGCGAGATTCAAGTTTACCGGCAACAAGCTAATTCAGAGCATGTTTGTGGTTGGATTAGGAATACCAGGTATCATGGTAATACTGCCTCTGTTTTCGATGGCTGCCAAGCTGGATATACTGAATTCCCGAACCACATTGATAGTATTATATATTTGTATGGGAGTACCATTTACACTTTTCTTTCTACACAGCTTTTT
>CAYQCA010000165.1:0-9704 GCA_964415835.1 uncultured Clostridium sp.
GAAAATATTGAAAAAGTTCGCTTTTGTCTCAGATTTTGATGGGACACTGACAGATAGAGATTTTTATCATATTGTAATGGATAAGTATTTGAAAGATTGGGCATGGGACTACTATACCGAATGGCGCAAAACAAATAAAATTAATGTTGAATTTTTAAATAAGATATTTGGAGCAATGGATAGGAGTGAGGAGGAAATTTATAAGGATATACTTGATATACCTCTTGATCCAAGTGCAGTTGAATTTCTTAAAAAGGTGGAGAATAATGGGGGAGATTTCTTTATACTGAGTGCCGGAACCTCATACTATATCGAAAAGCTGTTGGAGCACAAGAATATAAAGAATGTTACGGTAATCTCCATGAAGGGTGTATATAAAAACAGAGGACTGGAAATTATCCCTGATACAGAAAGTGAGTTTTACTCCGAAATATTTGGGGTTGATAAGGCTAAAGTAGTAAATATGTTGAAGGGAAAATACGAAAGAGTTTATTTTGCAGGAGACAGTGAACCTGATATGGAAGCTGCAAAAGCGGCAGACTGTGCTTTTGCCAGAAATGAGCTGCAGGAATTGCTGAAAAAAGAAAACATTCCCTGCATACCGTTTAAACAGTACTATGAAGTGGAACAATATATGATAAGGCAAGGCTGGATAGATTCCTAATTGAAATGGAGAATGGAATGGGAACTGCTAGAAACAGAATCGAAATACCCGTTATAATGGAAGTTAATACCGATAGACTTGGTAATGTCGGTGCATATATTGAAAGAGCAGGCATTTCTGACGTTGTTATATTTTTTGGAGATGGAATAAGGATTTTGTTCGGTGATAAAATTATAAACTCCATAATATCCAGAAAGACGTTATCTATTCTGGATACTTATGATTATGATGATATTCGACTTGAAAACCTTATGGCCTTAGCTTTTTCCATCCCTGCAAAAACTGATGCGATTATCGGGGTAGGTGGAGGAAAGGTACTGGATGCTGCAAAGTATGTATCTTTTCTGAATAAGCTTCCTTTTATAAGCATCCCTACATCCACATCAAATGACGGGTTTTCCAGTTCCGGGTGTTCTCTGATTATAAACGGGAAAAGGACATCTGTGCATGCATCAATGCCTTTTGGGATAATCGTTGATTTGGATGTTATCGGAAATGCTCCTGTGAAGTTCATTTATTCAGGCTTGGGCGATATAGTTTCAAAAATCACTGCTGTTTATGACTGGTATTTTGAAGAGCAGCACAACGTTTCAAAGGTAGATGATTTTGCTGCAATGATTGCAAAAAAGTCTGTTAATAGCATTGTTCGGATGCCTTACACAAATATAACAGAAAAGTTCTTCTTGAAAGAAATGGTAGATTCACTTACCATGAGTGGGATTGCAATGCAGATAGCAGATAACAGCGCACCTGCAAGTGGCAGTGAGCATCTTATTTCACATGCTCTTGATAAAATTCTTGAAACGCCGCAACTTCACGGTATACAGGTGGGTATTGCCACATATTTAATGAGCTTGGTACAACAGCATAGGGTAGAACGTATTACAAAGTTTTTAACCGATACAGGTTTTCTGGAATATGTTCAAACATTGCAGTTAGAACGAAAAGACTATGAAAATGCTATAGATATAGCCCCTTCAATTAAGCCTAACAGATATACTTATATTCATGTTAAAGAATATCGTGACAGGGCAAAAGAAATTCTAAAAACCGACAAAATTCTGCAAAAAATTTTGAACTGAAGATTTTGAAAGTATTTGAATATATATGAAATATAATGTAAAATATCTTTATGTATAATATTATAAGCAATTTAATGAGGGGTTAGAGCCTGATTAATATCTCAGGCTCTTAAGGGCAAGTGTATGCTTTATGCTTTAGTTCATCAGCAGATGAATATTATCTCTTTCATTGTTTTACTGCTTTTTTCTTTTTATGCATTTAGTGTGCTTGATAAGAAAGCGAAAATAAATAGATATTATTTAGCTTCATTATACTTAAACCTGGTAATTCTAATATTAGAAGTTACTTTTTTTATGTCTATATTACAATATGGCCTATCATCATTCGCAACACGTATAATCGGAATTTGTTCATACACTATATCACCAATCCTGCCATATTTGGTTATGAAATTGGTCTGTTTATATTTTCCTTCACCATATAAAATTCCAAAAACAACAAAGCTTATTTTTCGCTCCTTGATTATTATTAATTTTTTATTTGCTATTTTTGTTTTCAATTTCGAGCTATCTAACGGAAGATATAAAACCAATAGTGTTATTGTATCATTTGCTTTAAGTGCAGTTTTTTCGGGATATGCCTTATATGTAATTATAAAAAACAAAAAGGCGCTGTTAAGAATTGAGTTTATTCTTATAGCTTCGATAAACATAATATCTACTGCTCTTATATTATTTCAGTTTATATTTAAGGAATCAAGATTTATCTTAATTACTAGTTCATTTACTCTAGTATTGTTGTTTATAGTAATACAACAAAAAGAGTTGTATAGGGATACACTAACAGGTGCCAGAAATAGATTGGCACTTAAAAAATGCCTTTCTACAAAGAGGCAGGATCAGAAAATATCTATTGTAATGATTGATCTGGATTATTTTAAAAATATTAATGATACATATGGGCACGCAGAAGGAGATTACGTATTGAGAGTGTTTGCAAGAATGCTGCAAAAGGTATACTCTGAAAAAGGCGTGGTTATCCGTATGGGTGGGGATGAATTTCTCATTTTGGTTTATAATGTTTTAAATGATGAGTTGACTGAGTTATCAGGTAGGATGACAAAGTTAATTGACAGATATAATAACAGAGGCTTGAAGCCATATAGAATAAAATATAGCTGTGCCAGTGGAGTTTATGATAATTCCGATATAAGTATTGATCAATTTATACATGAGGTCGATCTGCAGATGTATCAAAATAAGAAGAAAAAAAGAGTCATCAGCACAAACAAAGATGGGAAAATATTTAGTGCCGAACCATTTATATAAAGCATGAGTATACTTGATTTATCTTGCAACAAAATGTATAATTTTGTATATATTACGAGAATATTGGGAGGTTTATATGATTCAATGGAAAGATGAGTATTTGTTAGGTATCGAAAAAATTGATGAGCAGCATAAAAGGCTATTTCAGATAGCTGGTGACATTTATGGTTTAATGAAGAATCAATTGATAACTGATAAGTTTGATAATATCCTTAAACTTATCTCCGAGCTGAAAGATTATACAGTATTTCATTTCAGCTTTGAAGAAGAGTATATGCAGAGCATTGGTTATCGCAGATATTTTAGTCATAAAGTTGAACATGCTGATTTCATTGAAAAGATTAACAATGTTGATATGGATAAAATAGATGCGAATCATGAACAATATTTATTAGAAATGCTTGATTTCGTATTGAACTGGATTTCCTCCCATATTCTTGAGACTGACCGGGGATATGTAGCTAAGGAAGCTTAGTAAAGCACTTCACAGCCATACGACAAGATACTGTTTAAAATCTTGGAGGATGGCTGTTTGTCTGTTATTACAGCATTTATATTGCTAAATGAACTCAATTTATAAAAATGTGACTGGTTAAATTTACTGCTGTCACACAGAACAATTGTGGAGCTTGAATTTTTGATCATATGCTGTTTAACTAAAGCCTGCATTTGACTGGCTTCATATATCCCCTCGTCGTTAATTCCCCTACAGGATATTATTGATAAATCTGCATGAAAATTATCAATAAAATTACCGGATAATTCACCTACAATAGACGCTGAACCGGATTTTAGCTGTCCGCCGGCAATAAAGGTTGTAATTGAATCAATCTGAGCGAGCTCCAGAGCAGTTTTAACACCATTGGTTACAATTGTGAGATTTGTGTATTTCTGAAGCAAAGGGCAAATATTACTGACTGTGGAGCTTGAATCCAAAAAAATAGCATACCCGTCAGTAATAAAATCCAGAGCCAAATTACAAATATAATTTTTTTCTTTTTTATTTTCCATCTCACGAAACATATGAGAATATTCGATATTCGAACTTGGAATATAGGCAACTCCACCATGATTTCTTTTAACTATGCCAGCTTTTTCTAGCTCCAGAATATCTCTTCTTATAGTTGAGGTGCTGGCAAAAAGCTGTTCGCATAAGTATGAAGTAGAAGCATTTTTTTTTGAGCGTAAAATCTCAATAATCTTATCCAATCTTTCCCTCGAATACATGTTAAACCTCCAAATAAAGCTTTTTGAATGAACCTGAATAAATTTGAACAAAAATATGCTTTTTTTATTTCATTATACCAAGAATGTGTTCAAATACATACATTATTAAAAAATAATGTATAATTTATTTATAGCGAGACAATGGATATAAAAGCTTGTTAAGGAGGTTTATATATGTCAAGAGGAGTACTTGCATTCGACATGGGCGCTTCAAGTGGCAGGGCAATTCTCGGTTGCTTTGAAAATGGTAAGATTAGTTTAAATGAGATACATAGGTTTAAAAACATACCCCTATATGAAAACGATAATATTTATTGGGACATTCAGTATCTGCTCAAGGAAATAAAAACTGCTTTAGCCTTAAGCCATGAATACGAAAGTATTGGTATCGATACCTGGGGTGTTGACTTTGGGCTTATCGACAGGCAAGGGAATATTATTAAAAATCCGGTAAATTACAGAGATCCCAGAACTAAAGGTATGATTGAAAAAGTATCTGAAAAGATTGATATGCAAAAGCTCTACAGCTTAACGGGAAATCAGATAATGGAGATAAACACTCTATTTCAGCTTTACTATGAACTGTTAAACAATAAAGAGATATTTGAAAAACTGGATAAAATACTGCTAATGCCTGATCTTCTGAATTATTTTCTGACCGGAGTTATGAAGGCTGAAAGAAGCATAGCATCAACAACTCAGCTTGTCGATCCTTATAAAAAGCAGTGGAGTGAGTATGTTCTTGACCAGTTGGGAATAAAAAAAGATATTTTCCCGACTCTTATATCTTCAGGCACTGAAATAGGACTAATTAAAGAGGACTTGGCAAAGGAATTAAACATCGAAAGAAAATCAGTTATAGCTGTCTGCGGACACGATACCGCATGTGCAGTAGCTGCGGTACCTGCAAAGTCAGAAGCATATGCAGACAGTGACTTTATATTCATCTCATGCGGAACATGGGCCTTAGTGGGAACAGAGCTTCAGGAACCTGTTATAACAGAAAAATCTTTAGCGTATAATCTGACAAATGAAATAGGTATCAGTGGTACAACAAGATTCCTAAAAAATTCTACCGGCATGTGGTTGATTCAGGAAACCAAGCGTCAATTTGAAAAAGAAAATAAAAATTATTCATATTATGATTTGGAACAATTAGCAAGAGAGGCAGAAGCGTTTAAATGCTTAGTAGATACAGATTTAGACAGGTTTATGCTTCCCGGAGACATCCCTCAAAGAATAAGGGAATATGCTGAGGAAACAGGGCAGCAAATTCCAGAGACTGATGGTGAGCTAATAAGGTGCATTTATGAAAGCCTGGCATTTAAATATAGAAATACATATGAGCAGATACAGGAGTGTATAGGTAAAGCTTATCAAAATATACACATAGTCGGAGGGGGATCTCAAGATTCCTTGCTATGCCAGATGACCTCAGAGGCAACCGGTCTGAAGGTTATAGCGGGGCCGGTAGAGGCAACAGCAATCGGTAACATTCTTGTTCAGCTTATTGCGAGAGGTGAAATAAAAAATCTTAAAGAAGGGAGAGAAATTGTTAAGGCTTCGTTTGATACAAAAAAATATCTGCCTGTTGAACATGAAAAATGGGAAAAAGAGTATGAAAGGTACAAAACCATAATAAATAATTGAAAGGAGAATATACTATGAATTACCCTAAAATAGGAATTAGGCCTACGATAGATGGTCGTTGGGGCGGAGTCAGGGAAAGCCTTGAGGAGCAAACGATGGGGATGGCAAAGTCTGCTGCTAGATTAATTGAGGAGAATTTGCTTTATCCAGATGGCACTCCGATTAAATGTGTAATATCAGATACAACAATTGGTGGAGGAGCTGAAGCCGCCAGATGTGCTGAAAAATTCTCAAAAGAAAATGTTTGTGCAACATTAACAGTTACACCATGCTGGTGCTATGGTAGTGAAACGATGGATATGGATCCGCTTACAACTAAAGCTGTATGGGGCTTTAATGGAACAGAAAGGCCGGGAGCTGTGTATTTAGCAGCTGTAATGGCAGCTCATGCACAAAGGGGATTGCCTGCCTTCTCTATATATGGTAAAGATGTACAGGATATGGATAATAGAGAAATACCACAAGACGTTAAAGAGAAAATACTTAAATTTGCAAAATGTGCTATATCAGTTGGTTTGATGAGAAATAAAGCTTATGTTAATATTGGTGGTATATCAATGGGTATTGCAGGATCATATTGTGATTCAGACTTCTTCCAAAAATACCTTGGTATCAGAGCTGAATGGGTTTCAATGGTTGAAATAATGCGTCGTATAACAATTGGTATTTATGATCAATCGGAATATGAAAAAGGGTTAGCTTGGATAAAAGCAAACTGTAAAGAAGGATTTGATGTTAATGCAGGTAAAAATTTGCCTGAGATAATTACCAAATCAAAAGTTGTTCCAGCGGATCAAGATTGGGAATTCATTGCTAAGATGACTATAATTATTAGAGATATTATGTTAGGAAATCCTAAATTAGATGAATTAGGATGGCACGAAGAAGCATTAGGTCGTAACGCAATCCTTGGTGGTTTCCAAGGCCAAAGGCAATGGACAGATTGGCTGCCAAATGCTGATTTTTCAGAGGCTATTCTCAGTTCTACTTTCGATTGGAATGGTGCTAGACAGCCAATTCCACTTGCAACTGAAAATGATACTCTAAATGGTGTAGCTATGATTCTTGGAACATTAGTATCTGACCGTGCGCCATGTTTCCATGATGTTCGTACATATTGGAGTCCAGAAGCTTGCGAGCGTGTTACAGGAAAAGCTCCTACCGGAAATGCAAAAGATGGTTTCATTCATTTAATCAATTCAGGTGCAACTGCTCTTGATGCTACCGGGGCAGCCAAAGATGAAAATGGAAATGGCGTTATGAAGCCATGGTGGAAGATGACCGATGAAGATATAAAAGCATGTACTGATGCTACTGATTGGTGCCGTGCAAACTATGAGTACTTCAGAGGCGGCGGTTTCTCGTCACATTTTAAAACAGCTGCAGAGATGCCGGTTACAATGCTAAGAGTAAATCTGGTTGATGGAGTTGGCCCGGTACTACAGATTGCAGAAGGTCAAACTGCAGTTTTTGAAGATGATATGCATAATAAAATTGATGTAAGAACAGACCGCACATGGCCTACTACCTGGTTTGCGCCGAACCTTACAGGTGAAGGAGCATTTAAGGATGTTTACAGTGTAATGGCCAATTGGGGAGCTAACCATGGTGTTACAGTGTATGGCCATGTTGGCGCTGAGTTGATAACTCTTGCATCCATGTTAAGGATTCCGGTATCTATGCATAATGTACCTGAAGAGAAGGTCTTTAGACCACACTCATGGGCAGCATTTGGTACTAACGACTTAGAAGGTGCAGATTATAGGGCTTGTAAAAAATACGGACCGCTGTACAAGTAAGAATGGAGGTAGGTTGATATGTTAAAAGGTATTCCTTCAATATTGTCACCGGATTTGTTAAAAATATTAATGGAAATGGGTCATGGGGATGAAATAGTTATTGCAGATGGGAATTTCCCGGCTGCTTCCATAGCCCAGAGATTAGTACGATGTGATGGACATAATGTACCTTCTTTACTTGAAGCCATATTGTCCTTGTTCCCATTAGATACTTATAGTGAGGATCAGGTTTTTCTTATGGAGGTTGCAAAAGGTGATGATTACAAACCTGAAATATGGGAAACTTATAATGGTATTCTGGAATTGTCAGGTGAACCACATAAAACAAAGCAAATAGAAAGATTTGAATTTTATGAAAGATCAAAAAAAGCATATGCAGTTATAGCAACAGGAGAACAAGCTCTTTATGCAAACATTATATTAAAAAAAGGTGTTGTAAAATAAAGAGCTCTGGAATTATTGCTAAATATACTGACGAAGAGTGGGGGATCGAGACAAGAAGACCCCACTCTTTTTAACGTATAACATTTCAGTTTATTTGTCCTTCAAATTTTATATTGAATTAAGGCGTAATAATGTGATATTCTGAACTGGATTTATATATTTTATTGTATGGAGAACAATATGGATGCACATGAACTTGAATATAAAAATAGGGGGCTAATTCTTATAAATGTTGTTCTTCTAACATTTATGGCATGTCTTGACGGAAGCATAGTCAATGTAGCACTGCCTGTAATGGCGAAGAACTTCTCTGTCGGTATGGGTTCAATATCGATTATAATTTCAGTTTATTTAATTGTAATATCTGCTACGGTTTTACTATTTGGAAGGTTAGGGGATATCAAAGGTAAAATAAAAATATTTAAGCTGGGTATTGTTATATTTACATTTGGATCCTTTTTGTGCGCGGTTTCAAACTCCTTGAATTTACTTATTGTATCGAGAATAATCCAGGCCGTAGGCGCAGCTGCTTTTATGGCTACTAACCAGGGTATTATTACACGTACTTTTCCGCCTCAGGAACGGGGAAGAGCATTAGGAATAACAGGATCTGTTGTTGCACTGGGGACTCTGGTAGGGCCTCCTTTGGGAGGTTTCATTGTCGACGCTGCAAGCTGGGAATATATTTTTTTAATAAACCTCCCTATAGGAGTACTTGCTTTTTTAATGGGTTTGAAAGTATTACCAAAGGATGAAGAGAACAAAAAGGATAAGTTTGACGTTAAGGGCACGATTCTATTCTTTATTTGCATAATATCATTGTTTGGAGCGTTATTGGCAGGTCAGAAGACAGGCTTTTCCAGCCCGGTTATAATTGGAAGTTTTCTAGTTGCAGTTGTTTCTTTCATTTTTTTTATCAGAGCAGAAAAGAAAGAAGAAAGTCCGCTACTTCAATTAAATATATTTCAAAATAAATTATTTACATTGAGCATAATATGTGGCTTTATAATTTTTGTATCGATGAATAGTTCAAATATTTTACTGCCCTTTTATTTTCAGGATGTTATAAAAATGTCGCCTGCAATTTCGGGGCTCTATTTAATGACATATCCACTGGTTCTTTTAGTTGTTGCACCGATAAGCGGTTATCTTTCCGATAAAATAGGATCAGAATTAATTACTTTTATAGGCTTGATGCTTTTTAGCATTTCGTGTTTTCTGATGGCAACAGTAAATGAGATATTTAGTCCTGTTAAGCTGGTAGCTTTTATTGCTATAATGGCGTTAGGAAACGGTATGTTTCAATCACCCAACAATTCTCTTATAATGTCAACAGTCCCCCGCAATAAATTAGGGGTGGCAGGTAGTGTTAATGCTTTAGTAAGAAATTTAGGCCTTGTTGTAGGAATATCGGTATCGACACTTATTCTTTACGGAGTTCTGAGCAGTAGGCTGGGTTATACTGTAAAAACTTTTGTTGAGGGTAAGGAAGCGGAATTCGTATTTGCCATGAGTGTAGTTTATATATCCATTGGAGCGCTATCTTTAATAGGAGCCATACTTACAGCG
>CAYQCA010000166.1:0-9622 GCA_964415835.1 uncultured Clostridium sp.
ACATACTTCTGAACAATCCCGGCAAACTCTTCTTTGCTTCTCGCTCCAACTACTTTTTCTGCGATTTCACCATTTTTAAATACTAAAATTGTCGGTATACTCATTATTCTAAATTGAGCTGCCAGTTCACCCTGCTCATCAACATTTACTTTTGCTATCTGAACTTTTCCGTCAAAGTCATTTGCAAGTTCTTCCATAATAGGAGCAACCATTCTGCAAGGACCGCACCAGGATGCCCAAAAATCAACTACCACCGGCTTATCAGATTTCGCTACATCCGCATCGAATGTATCCTTCGTTACATTTATTATTTTGTCTGACATATAATAACTTCCTCCCATTGGATAAAATAATTCTATAAACTCTCTATAAACTTAATATAATAATACCCTTTTTCCCAATAAATAAACATACCTTTTTTGGGACTAGTACACCGTTCGGTATATTGGGTGCGTAATTTGGAGTGGATTTGTTTGGAGTACAAGGCGGAGGAGGAAGCAATACCGACCGTATTACGACCGACGACAACGCAGTAATCCGAAAAAATACGCGCAAATTATGCACCTGAATATTGCCGAACAGTGTACTAATAACTAATACTCTTTTAGCGACGTTACATAAACCTTGTCACCATCTTTTGAAACCAATGCACCGTCCAGGACTTCTATAAACTCTCCTCTGTAGGAAGCCTTTCGGTCGTTTGTGATGTTTGTTATTTTGTTTTCATCGCGGTTATTCATATAAATGTTACCATTCCCCGAAATTATAAGATCCTCGGGCAGAACACCTTGCTTCAAATTTAATGATGTCCAGTTTTCTGTCAGCCTCTGGTCATCTATTTTTTGATGATAAATTTGTGTAACTTTACCTGTACTGTCCAACGACCCAATATATATTGAATCATCCAGATCAATGCCAAGAACTAGTATATTTTTAGCATCTATAGGAACTCTTCTCTTTGATTTGTTCATACCATCATAAACATATGCAGACTCACCCTTATTTTGATAAATCAATTTATTAACAAAAGTGCATTCTTTAATAACAGCATCTGCACTAATTGTCATTACACTTGCATACTGGCTCATTACATTAAAGCGAACAATTTTTGACTTGGTATCAGAGGTCTTTATCTGAGCATATACTACGTTTGTATATGGTGAAAGCTCAATGTCCATTACTTCACTCTTTGCAGTCAAGCCTGAGATTTCAGGATAGTCTCTGACGGTACCTGAATCAGCCTCATAGGTGGATATCTGAACAACTCCTTTTTGTCCATTTTTTGTGTTTGATGAAAAAATAACCATATCCCTGTCCGGCAGCCATCTATAGAAGGTAACCTGATCTTTTTGTGTTCCGGCAACTTTTTTATCCTTATCATTACTCAAGTCGATTATGTGCAATTCACCATCCGACAAATATGCTCCAAACTTAGCGTTAAAAGAGACGCTTATTTTTTGTGCATCTTCAGGAACTTTAAAATTGCCCGTAGTTGGCTTCTTTGTATTTGCACTGGTTGCGCTGACCTCTATGTTTGTATTCAAAAATATATTATTGATGTACAAAAGTACGCCAAACTGAAATATTACCGCCAACAGAATCCATTTATACCACTTTGATATATTTTTCAAATTTAACCTCCTTTCTATGGCATTACCATAAATACTGATGGAACTGATCTTTCACCTAATGCATCTGAAGGTGTGTTTATTACCTTTCCGTCATAATACATTGTCGCAGATGAGCCACCATCAAGGTTAGCGGCATTAACTGCGCCATATTTCAGCATAATATCCTGTACTTCTTTGAGTGTGGCTCCAAAAGATTTGATACTTCTTCCATCAATAACCAGCAGCAGTACCGAACCATCATCCCTTTGACCTATTGCGGTTCTAGGAGATATTCCCCAGCCGCCATCTCCCTTGCTGATGGTAGGCTTTCCGTTCACAACCAGCGGGGGACCAAAGCTGATTGCCTCTTTTACCTTATATTTCTTTAGTTCATTTTGTGAATGTTTACCTACAATAAGCATACCGTCTTCGGTAAATGCTATCGTATCCTGTTTGGTACCTTTATTTTTAAGTTCTCCGCTTATATATTTACCGTCATTGATAATAAAGCCCAAAGGCACTCCACCTGTTCCGGCCCACTTTGTATCAATAAATCCGCCTCCATTAATAGCTGCTATTGCACCGTTTCGTTTAGCTATGCTGCTGGTAGTTTCCCCGGCTTTAGGTAACTGATTTGAATAGCCCACCTTAATTCTGGTCGGATCTTGTACTACAAGCATTTTCCCGTTAAAATTACTGCTTTTAATATCAAATAGTTCAGTCTTATTTGTATGCTTTATACCGAAATTAAGCATTTTAATATCTTCAGTATTAATATTGGATATGGCATATCCATCACCTAATATTCTGGCTATTGCATTTTCAGATAAAAAAGTTCTGGCAATATATTGATGGCTTAGTGAATTCCATGAGATACCGGTAATGGTTCTCTTAACGTTTTCAAACGGTCCATAGAACACCAGCAAAGGTGTAGTTAATGTCATAAATATTATCTCAAAGGCTAAAAAGTATAAAAAACTATTTAGTCTGCTTTTTTTCTTTTTACTGCGGGCTTGTCTGCCCTGACCGATATCTATCGGCTTATCAGTTATAATAGTATTATTACTCAAACGAAAATCCCCCTAAACACATTTAAACAAATAAAAAAATTAAAAAAGCATACACATTTTCGTGTGTATACTTTATTAAAGTAATTATATTATAATCTCCATATGAAATTTTTTCAAATAATATTAGCTTGTAATATTTGTAATTAACGAGTTATTTTTACTTTATCAAGTATCCGGTGCATCCGCTCAAATAATAAACCAGCAACAAACCAGGCCGGAGCATAATCCAGTCTGACAATACCTTCAACCGCAAAAGGCCCAAAATACCGCCAGGGATATACATCCAGAATATTTAACAATACCTTTCCTGTAGTATATTCGATACCCCAAATAATCACAACCCAAATTATCCCTCTGAATATTACATTCCAATTTTGGATTATGTCATGTAAGGGCTCCAAAAATACCGCACATCCATATATAAAAAACATCCAAAGGTTGGTGTAAGCCTCCAGGCCTACATTTCCATTAGCAAGAGAATAAAATCCTGTCCAGACAATTTCCATGCTCCAACCGGCAATACCATAAATGAAAAATCGTTTAATCATGATATTATTTTTATCAATACTGCACTTTTTATTTATAAAAAACATAATTTATTCATAAGAATTTTTTTCCAATATTTAAATAATAAGAGCTATGTGTTATTATAGCAAATAAAACATTGAATTATTTATGCTTATTCCTCATATAATTTGGGTACTAATATTAAATCCGGAAATTAATAAAAACTTGGTCAAAGAGTGTAAAAAACCACTCAGATGGAGGTAACATGTATATAGTTGGAAAAATAAATGTAATATCTGTTTTGCCTGAAAAATTTAAGAGACTTAATGATATTGCCTATAATTTATGGTGGTCCTGGAACCCCGATGCGATTGATCTGTATAGAGAAATTGATTTGGAGCTCTGGGAAAAAGTTGGTAAAAACCCTGTACGGTTTTTGCAGGAAGTCAGCCAGAAAAAGCTTCAAATTAAGCTTGAGGACCCGGGGTATATGCAGTGGTTGGATAATGTTGTTGAGTCATTTGATAATTACATGCAAAATAAAGATACCTGGTTTTCACAAAATCATGCCGAATATATAAATAAAAGGATTGCATATTTTTCAGCTGAATATGGGTTAAATGAGGTTCTTCCCATATATTCCGGAGGCCTTGGTGTGCTTTCAGGCGATCACTGCAAATCCGCTAGTGATTTGGGTCTTCCTTTCACCGCAATAGGTCTTTTTTATAAGCAGGGTTATTTCAGTCAGAGGATAAATTCGGAAGGCTGGCAGGACACATGTTTTAACGATTTGAACACCTCGCAGCTGCCAATACTGCCGGCTCTGGATTCAAACGGTCAACAGGTCCAGATAAATATTACTTTTGCAGGGCGGACAGTCTATGCCCGAGTTTGGAAGGTTCTTATAGGCAGAATAAACTTGTATCTGATGGATACCGATGTCCCACAGAACAGCCCGGGCGACCGTTTTCTCACCTCCAGGCTCTATGGCGGCGATCAGGAAACCAGAATTCAGCAGGAAATATTCCTTGGGATAGGTGGTATCCGAGTATTGGATGCACTCGGTATTCAAGCAGACGTTTATCATATGAATGAAGGGCACTCTTCGTTTATGGGCCTTGAGCTCATCAGAAAGCTCATTCATGAAAAATATATTAATTTTAATGAGGCAAAGCAAGTCGTTGCAAACTCTGCTATTTTTACAACCCACACTCCGGTTCCAGCCGGAAATGACGTATTTCCTTTGTACATGATGGATAAATACTTTGGCGACTTCTGGAGTCAACTGGGCTTAAGCAGATATGACTTTTTAGAACTTGGGCTTAAAAAAGCTGATGACCAAAATTTCAATATGACTGTTCTGGCTCTGACACTGGCAGGTAGAAAAAATGGTGTCAGCAAGCTTCATGGCGCCGTTTCACGAAAAATCTTCAGTGATGTATGGCCGGGAATACCAGAAAGTGATATTCCAATCACTCATGTCACAAATGGAATCCATACATTAACCTGGCTCTCACCGAAAATTAAGGAATTGTATGACAAATACCTGGAAAGTGGCTGGATCAATAGGATTTACAGCAATTCCACCTTTGAAGGTGTCGATAATATTCCTGATGAAGAACTTTGGGCAACTCACAAAGAATTGAAGGTTAAACTTATATCTTTTATCAGAGACAGGCTGAAAAAGCAAAAGCTTGCAAACGGCGAATCGATGGAAGCTGTAAGACAAGTAGATAACTTTTTAGATTCAAATGCTCTGACAATTGGATTTGCAAGAAGGTTTGCAACCTACAAGAGAGCAAACTTGATTTTCAGAAATTTGGCCAGAATACAAAATATTATAAATGATCCGCTGAGGCCTGTTCAGATTATTTTTGCCGGCAAGGCTCATCCGGCAGACAGACCAGCTCATGAAGTCATTAAGCATATTAATGATATTGCAAGGCAGGAAGGCTTCTATGGAAAGGTAATACTGCTGGAGAACTATAATATGACTATTGCCAGAAATCTGGTACAGGGTGTTGACATCTGGATGAACAACCCCAGAAGGCCATTAGAGGCAAGCGGAACCAGCGGCCAAAAGGTAAGCATAAATGGCGTCATCAATTTCAGTATTCTGGACGGCTGGTGGTGTGAAGGTTACGATGGCAAAAATGGCTGGGTTATTGGTGATGAAACCGAATTTGACAATGAAAACTCTCAGGATAATATAGACAGTGAATCAATTTATGACACACTGGAGGAAAAGATTGTTCCGCTGTTCTATAATGTTAATGAACAAGGTATCCCTACCGAATGGGTCAGAGTTATGAAGAATTCTATTAAATCTCTTGCATGGAATTACAGCACTGACAGGATGGTTCAGGAATATACTGACAGAATGTATATCCCTGCAATGAAAGGCACAGAAAAAATTTCAGCCGACAATTACAACCTGGCAAGATCACTTGCCGGATTCAAGGAGCATATGCAGAGAAGTTGGCCACAGGTTCAACTGTTTGCTGAAAAGTCTGCAAATGATTTAAAATACTATAAATCCGATTCAGAGCAGGAAATTTACCTGTCAGCGGCGGCGTATCTGGGCTTCATTGATCCATCAAATGTATCGGTAGAAGTCTACTATGGCTATTTGGCCAATGGCATAATAACCGATGCACATTCAGTTGAAATGCATTGCGATGAAAAAACCGGTGACGGTACCTACAGATATTCGATAAACCTTAGAATCGAGGACGGCGGCGAATATGCTTATACCTTTAGAGTTACACCCAAGCATCCCGACCTGATTAATAGATTTGATATGGGTTTGATTAAGTGGATAGAGTAAAAGCAGTAGACAGTAGTCAGTAGATGGAAGGTTGGCTTCGCCAACCTGAGTTAGAAGAAGCTCAGCCGTGGCTGAGCTTCTTCTTTTTTAGTGCAGCAGCTTAGTGAGATTATTCAGCATTACTGCCATTTCATTAAAGGTGATATTACCTTTGGCGCCGAAGCTGCCATCTGTGTAACCGTTCATTATTCCGAGCGAAGATATCTCATTCACAGCTGTTTCAGACCATGAGCTGAATTTATCCCTGTCTGTGAAAGCCCTTGATGAAGTTGGTATCTGAAGACTGCTCCCCAGCTTTAATTTCAGGCCCTTCATGGCCATTACCGCCATCTGCTCTCTGGTCACATAATCACCGGGGCCAAAAGTAGTAGGAGAATAACCGCTGATAATACTGAAGCTCACAGCTGCATTTATCTCGGGAATATACGGGTTTGCAGTGACAATATCAGAAAAAGCAGAGGATTTCATAATAGGCTGAATCCCAAAAGCTTTAGAAAGATATGCGGCACACTCGCTCCGTGTCACCTTCCCGGATTTAAAGGTTCCGCCGGCTTCCAGGTCCATAATCCCTGCATTAACCATATTTTGCGCTGCGGTTTTTGACCATGCGGGAAGCTTGGATAAGTTAGAAATTCCACTTATGCTGTTTAATTGGTCAACCGCCGGCATTACTAATCTGCCTTCCATTTCATCTAAATATCGGTTTAAAATACTTCCGATATCCTTTTCAGTCCAATCGGCAGGCATAGTTTCAAATTTTGAACCTGTATTGCTTTTTGTCTCGTAGTTATCCTTAGCCTCCGCTGTTATAGTAGCACCCTCGTAGTTAAAGGATATTTTCTCATCCCATTTAATGTAATTTGTACCGTCAACCCACTCACTGGAATTATCATAGTAATCTGCGTATTTGTCCATCGGATCATCAAAACTCAAAGTATAGGTGTGCTGCGGAAGCTCAAGTTTCTTTAACAAATCGTCATTCAACGGAATTACCGGAAAATCTCCTAAAACTGTCCCGGTTGTAGCGGATGTAGCATTTGTCGTAGGCGTAATCAAATTATTTAAAACCGGTCGGGTTGGTGTAATAGTCGGTCTTGTCACTGTAGGTTTGGGCTCCCAAAACCACTTTTTGATAAACATATTTGTAACAGTGGAGGTACCGTATTCTTCTTCCGCAGCATTTGATGCGGCTGCAAACTTGATCGTGGCTGTCTGCTCAGGCAAACCGAACTTTTGAAGGACAGGTAGTCCGGTGTCCGGATTTTGAATATAGCAGAATACACTCTCCTGAGTATAGCCGTTCACAGTATGCTTTACATCACCGACATATTGCTTTGTCCCCCTTGTATTAATCAAACTCAATTTATCAGATACTTTTATAATATTAACCGGTTTACCGTTCTCATTTGAATATGTGTTTGAAACAGTAATTCTATCCGAAAGAAGCTCGAATTTTGCTGTTGCACTTATAGGGTTAGATGTTATAACAAAACCATCATATGTTAATATAGCATTGGAAATAGTTTGTGGAAGAATATTAGCTGATGTCAACATAAAACAACTGTCTTTATCCAGCGAAACTGGTTTTTTTGTACTGAGTGTGGATAATTTAACGTCAAGTGAACTATCGGATTCATTGTCATAATTAAGATCAAACTTTATTTCTTTATCAGTTTGTGTAACCCAGTCCTTTACGTATACTGAAGGAACATAACCTTTTACATAATCATTAAAAAAGTCTGACTCCAGCAAGACAACTTTGTTAAATGGAAATGTTGGAGTAATTGCCTCTGATTTGACAGGTTCCCCGCCCAATTTCGGTTCCAAACGGAGGTACACCTTATAGTCTTTTCGCAAATCGACATTTGACACATGGAAGTCACCATTTGCATCTGTATTACCTTGGTATTCCTTTTCCTTTCCCTCAAGATCTTGTACAACTAGATAAAACTCCTTATCCGGTTCCCGTTTATATCCACCTAGTGATCCGTAGTCGTACTCCAGCATGCCCCAGACCTCATCGCGGTAAGCACAGGCTTCTTTAAAGGTTACTTGATATCCGGCAGTATTCATCTGTTTTTTATGCATGATGTTGGGCTGCCAATTAACAATATTCTTAGTTTTGCCCAAAAACTTAACGTATGCCTGTAATAATCCATACAAGTCTGTTTCAATATAATCACCTGAAATAACACTGGAAGCACCCATCCCGGCAAAAGCTCCTGCTCCAATCAAATCTATTCCAAACAAGCTTAGTTCAAGGAGTGCACCACCTTTTATGTAGCCGTCTACAGCACCGTTAAATCTGGAATCAAGGTTGAAACCACAATCCCCCATTTCAAAAAGCGGTCTGATTGTATACGGAATGCCCAAAAAGTTTTTTCCTTTTAGGCCGGCTTTACTGATTGTTGTCCATTGTCTTGCCTCCATCTTGATAGTGAATTGGCCGTTTACTCCTATAACAAGGAAAAGTCCACCGGCAATACTGCCCACATCATTGTCAAACCCGATATCAACTCCCAGTATAGGAATCCTGATTTCCTCATTAAGCGTCGCAGCCGCTACTACCTGAAGTTGCATTTCTTCTGTGACCGAGAAATAAAATTCGTAGCCTGAAGCACTATAGTCACCATTAAGATACATATCCCCTATTCCCAGATATCCGTTGACTGTTACCGAGACATGACCTCCACTTGGTGTAGTTCCTGATACAGTGGTGTCCTTGGGGAAATAAAACTCAGCCATAGGGTCTTTAAGATGTGTTGGCTTAATTGGGTCCAAAGTAGAATCGTATGACATTACATAGGTTTGATCCGGTTTTTTTCTGAATTTGTCGGTGTCATTTTCAAAATGACTGATATTGGCTGTATTAAGTTTAACATTTTGGACAGGGATTTTAAAATCCTTGAAAACACTTCTGAATGACGGTTTTACTACAGGTACATAACCATTATACTGATCATTGGTTTTTTCGGGGAGCGATGCTACCTGATAGGATGCTTTGTTTTCAAAATCAACAAAAACTGTGCCAGGTTTAACCCTTGTAGCACCTGTGGCTGTTTTGATTTTGTCCTCGTTAAGAAAACCTGTTCTGCTGATACTTTCAGTTAAATCCGAATTCACCCTAACAACATTATCTGCCAGCTGATACTGCACTCCTGTAAGCTTTGCAGGCTGAAGTCCACCCCAGTCGTATTTGGGCAGGGGAGGGTTAAAGATAAACGGATTTCTGGTAACCATTGACGTATCTGCAATAATCGGGAGTGTATCTACCGGTACAGAAGCCGCGTTTACCGGTATTGAGAAAGTAGTGAGAATAATAAGGACTGACAAGAACAAAGATAATAATTTTTTCATAAAATCATCTCCAATAGCTCAAATTTGGAGTAAATTACCAATAAAATTATATATCTTTTATGTGGTTATTACAATGATCTTTTAGTAGTGTTTTTATCGGTTGTAGTGATAGTAGTAGGTGCTGTTGTCTCCGGACTCTGTCATTTCTTTTACGGTGTTGTTTTTGTAGTAGGTATATACCATCTCCTGTCCCAACGGATCCAGGGTTTTTTCCAGGTTTCCTGCCGGGTCATAGGTGTAGTCGTATTTCA
>CAYQCA010000167.1:0-9503 GCA_964415835.1 uncultured Clostridium sp.
TATGGATAATTATGGTCTACTCAATAAAACGTAATAGAAATATTGCGTCACAAATAATGGTACAGGTTTTATGTGTTTCAATACTTTCGTTTATAATGGACAAGTCCATCGGATATATCGGCTGGTCGGTGAATCATGTTATACCTGAGGTTACAATAGTGGCAAACGTTTCGGTTTTAGTTATAGTTATCGTAAACCGTATGTATTGGCATACCTATGTATTAAACCAGATTGTAATAGCTGTCAGTGGTCTGATACCGGGGGTTCTATTGCTTTTTGGGGTTATAAAAGTTCCATTGCCGACAATAATAGCGACAGTGACTTCTATTTTGGTTTTAATTATAACTATAATTTTTGGAGATAAAACTATTAAGAGTGAATTAAAAAGAAGATTTCACTTTTAATAAATTGATATATATTACGTCAAGACAAAGAAATGGAGGAAACATTATGAAGATTGTAGTATTAGACGGTTACACTTTAAATCCTGGCGATATGTCATGGAAGGCTATGGAACAGCTCGGAGAATTAGTAATATATGACAGGACTCCAGCGGACAAAGCGGTTGAGAGGATTGGAAATGCAGAGATTGTACTTACAAACAAAGTGATATTAACCAGGGAGCTTATGCATAAGACTCCATCTGTAAAATACATCGGGGTCATGGCCACAGGCTATAATGTAGTTGATATAGTTGCAGCAAAAGAGCTTGGCATCATTGTTACAAATGTACCTGCATATAGTACTGATTCTGTAGCTCAGCTGGTATTTGCACTTATATTAGAGTTCTGCCACCATGTGGGGGAACACAACAGAGCAGTTCAGGAAGGTGCATGGACAAATAGCCCTGATTTCGCATTTTGGAATTATCCTTTAGTGGAGCTTGTAGGTAAGACACTGGGTATCATAGGTTTTGGTGCTATAGGTCAGACTTCTGCTAAAATTGCAGCTGCCTTTGGGATGAATATTATGGTGTATAGCAGGACCAGGAAGCCGGAGCTGGAAACTGACAGAATTAAGTTTGCAGAACTGGACGAAGTGCTGGCAAAATCAGATTTTCTTACGCTGCACTGCCCTCTTACCGAGCATACAAAAGGTCTTATAAATAAAGAGACAATTTCCAAAATGAAAAATAATGCCATACTGATAAATACTTCAAGAGGACCGGTTATTGTAGAGCAGGATGTGGCTGATGCATTAAACAGCGGAAAACTCGCTGGCGCTGGCGTGGATGTAGTATCAGTGGAACCCATAACTGCTGATAACCCGCTTCTGGGTGCGAAGAACTGTATAATCACACCGCACTTTGGGTGGGCTCCAATTGAGGCAAGAATCAGGTTAATGGATACACTTATAAAAAATATTAGCGCGTTTATAGATAATAAACCAATCAACGTAGTAAATAAATAAAAATGCAGTTTAATAAAATAAAAGCATGTAATGGGATCCCCGGCTGCATGCTTTTATTTTATAAAGTGGGGCAGCAAAAATATTGATAAAAGTATACATTCAAAAAGTAGCAACCGAATTTCCTGCCTGTTATAGCTTAGTGTTGCATAGCTTGTAACAAGCTTGCTGACCTCATCTATTTTGCTTTCAAGAATACCTGTTCTTTCTTCAATTTCATAATATTGAGAGAGTATATTAAAAAAGTTCCTAATATTAGTGTTTCTTTTTATTGGGAATGAATTGTCGTAAAGGCCAAGTGCTTTAATAGTGCTGTGCTGAAAGCGGGCTATATGTGCAAGGTTTAATAAAAAGCTTTTAGTTTTGGCGCGTAATTTAAGCTTTTGAAGGTCAACAACAATATTTTCAGCTTTATCCAATATGTTAATTACTTGCACCTCAAGAGAGGCAAGTGCTGTTGACCTTGAAATCAATTTGCAGGCAAACGATAGTATATCTTTGTTATATTCACAACTGCATGGTAAACTGTTTACCTGCATAATCCGACTGTCATTTATTAATAACCGAAGCCTTTCGCTGAATGCACTGATTAATTTGTAGTCAACAATTCCAATAATGCTCTCCAGATATTTTAATGTTAAATTAATTTCACCGGGTGTAAAATTAACAAAAACAATACAACCGTAATTATAAATAAATAATGATTTAGAGCTTGAGTAAACTTTTATAATATTTGAAACTGTATAACTGCCAAGCTGTATATAATCTGAAGTGTTCGCACTAATATCAAAGTAGGACTTTAACAAGGCTAAATTCAACTTGTTCGAAATTTTAAAGCAATCAATATTTACTACGTGTTCCATGTATCTACATTCTCCTTATCTGTACTACTTAAGCAGATCGATAAGCATTAAAATTACCTCGGCAATAATAAGAAATATAATTATCCATTCAACAAAAAGGCCGCGCATTGAGTGACTGATTGATGTAAAAGCACTAATTACACTATTAACGATATCAGTTTTACTCTTGAGAACTTCATACCTGTCATTTAGCTCAAAAAAGCCGGACATTTCATTATAAAAATCTTCTGCATTGCTATTAGTCCATGTTATATCAGGTTTATCAAGAATCATTACAGAATTAATAGTGCTATACTCGTGGCGGGCAACCTTGGCTGTTGCTCTGGCCAGCTCTTTTTCACCTATACGAAGCTTGCCTTTTTCAAGTCGGTCAATCATAGAGTCCAGTTTATCCAAAATAGGTTCCAGTGAAAGCTCAATCCGTTCAAGGGCCACAGATTTTGCAATTACCATTGCAACCAACTCAGAGTAAAACGGCTCGTTTACAGGAACACATGAAAAGCTGTCGGTAAGCTCCAAGCCCTCCGTGCTACCAATTCTTAATTCAAAATCATCAGAAAAGGCTTCAAAGCTTTTTAAATTAATATCAGGTTTAAAAGCTTTAAGATAATTAAAAAAACGGATATAATCGTTTTGCGAGAGATTTATAAAAACTATACTTCCAAAGGAAAAAACATGTACCATTTGATTTGCATTAATTGTATAACCTAGAATACCAGATAAAATTTGGGATCTTAGAATTAGTGGCTCTTCCCATGTATATTTTTTAGGGATACCACACTCTATGGCAATTTTATTGAGATCAATCTCATTTGTAACCGCAAAGCATTTATATTTTATGATTTCTGTACTATTTTTCAACATAAACAACCTCTCCTAATACTGTTGTTATTAGTATGATTAAAATTCAATTAAATATATATGCTTTATAGGTGCAAGGTTTATTTCAATGAGAGATAATAGCAAATAAAATATGTTAGAATAATATTAATTAAATTGATGCATAGAATTAAAAATATATTATATACAGCAGAGCTGGGAATGGAAAGTAACGAACCATTTGCATATGCTCTTAACGCTAAATTCGGAGGTAAAATGAGTCGTTTTGAAGAGATTAAAAAATATTACGAATTGAACAATATAAAAGGTTACCCGGACTATTATATTCAGGGATGGGAAAACAAGATTGCACAAGAGCTTAGGTTTATAGAGCTAATAGGTCAGCTTGATTTAAATAATAAAAGAATATTAGATGTAGGCTGTGGCACAGGAAATTTATTGGAATACATCAGCACTCGATTTACAGGCTACCAATATACTGGGGTGGATATATTACCCCATATGATTGACCGCGCGAAGGGGAAAGGCTTAGAAGGCCAGTTTCTACTTATTGATTTATTTAAAAATAACCCATTTAAGCCAGGGTCATTTGACATAATATTTTCATCCGGGATTTTCAACCTCAATCTGGGGAACAATAAAGAATTTCTAGAGGAAGCATTGAAAATTTTTCTGGAACTATCGTGTGGGACAATTTCGTTCAATTTATTATGGGATAAGTCCCCAGACCGGGAAGACCGTTATTTTTACTTCTCGCCGGAAGAGGTAGGAGATTGGCTAGTACGTAAGTACAGGGAAGAGTGGGACACAAGTATACTAAAGGGGTATCTTAAAAATGACTTTACGGTTCATCTAAACAAATTGGGTGCTGTCTTTGTGTAGTTCAAAGATATTTCATCTTTAAAATTCTATTTCACCTCTGAAAATTTTATCAGTTATTAACGCTATTGAGCCAATAAGAGGGGCATTTCCTCGAAAGGTTGATTTTTCAACCTTTATGTCTCTATACCTTGCAACTAATACTTTCGAGTTCAGCTTGGCTGAGAGCATATTTTCTATAATAGTATCTGCTGTATCCGAGTCATATCCCACCAGGATGTGATTTATATCTAAAAGATTCATAGTGTTTGCCAGAGCATAAGAAATGTATTCACAAAATTCGTCAAGTGCTGAGACAGCATAATAATCAAGTTTGTTTGCGGCATATACTATCTCTTTCCAGGAGTATTCTGCTTTATTACCGGAAAGATAATGCGAGCTTGGATAAATACTTTTTAGTTTCTGAATTTTATTGTTCATGTTCTGCAAATTTGCATATAATTCAAGACAGCCGGTATTTCCGCAATCGCAGACAGGGCCTGAAAAGTTTATAGAGGTATGCCCGATTTCTCCACTTTGCCCCATATCTCCATTATATATTCTGTCATGAAATACATAGCCCGCACCAATACCATTCATTATATGCAGATAAACGAAGTTATTAAGGGTTTGACCTTTTCCATATATCTTTTCAGCTAATGCTCCTGCATTAGAGTCGTTAATGATATAAGTTTTTATATTAGTTTTATCCTGAATGATTTGCACAATAGGAGTATTATTAATACCATAAAAATTTGGGGGATTGACAAGCTTCTGATTAACAATATCAACAGGACCAATTGAAGAAATACCAATAGCAAGGATAGGTCTCTTATGAATTGATTTCAAAGAATAGAAATTGGTTAGAAGTATGTCTATTAACATATTTGAATCTATTTTTTGTTTATATTCATAATCCTTTTGCGCAAAAATTCGTCCTTTATAATCCGAAAACACTACAGAGCAAAGTCCCCGCTTAATAAGCATACCGCAAATACAGGGGGATTTAGGACTAATATCAAGAAAAATGGGTCTTCGCCCAACGGTGGTATCCATTCCGGCAATCTCTTCATCACGCTCATATATAATATTTTCTTCAATTAATCCTGAAACAATTTTACTCGCTGTAGTTTTTGTTAAACCTGTCATTCGTGATAAGTCCGCTCTGGAAACTGAAGATTCTGTGGCAATTAGTTTTAAAATAAGAGCCCGGTTTTGAAATTTAATATCACTAAGATTTGAGCCTGATTCAGAAGTCATTAATTCACCTCAAATAAAATTTGTTTATTAATATTACTAATTTAAGTTTACATTAACAGGCTAGTAAAAGCAAATCAAAGAATATAAAACTGTAAATTAGTAAACAGATATAACTAAGATTATTCAATAACAAACAAAAATAAGGCTTATTATTAAAAATAGTCGGCGGATTGGTAAAATTTAATTGCATAAAACTATAATTAGTAAACTAAGTTGACTAATTATTATAGAGGTGTTATATTATAACTGTACATATAAAATTGAAAGAGAGTGTGATTTGGCTGAAATACGGTATAGGTATTGACATAGGAGGTACTAAATGTGCTGTTATTTTAGGTGCTCCCAATATTAATAAAAATAAGGAAGAAGTAATTATAAAAAAATCTGTTTTTCTAACCGATTGTTCAATGGGTTCGGATTACACCATCAAAACAATAATTAAACATATTGATCAGATTATAGAGGAAAACAAAATCTTATCCGAAGAGATAATTGGAATTGGAGTTAGCTGTGGGGGACCGTTGAACAGTGAGAAAGGTATAATACTAAATCCTCCTAATCTGTATGGATGGAATAATGTACCCATATGTGACATTTTACATAAACAATATGGGGTAAAGGTTAGGCTTGAAAACGATGCAAATGCATGCGCGTTAGCTGAATGGAAGTTTGGTGCCGCAATAGGGTATCAAAATGTTGTGTTTCTTACCTTTGGGACAGGACTTGGCGCAGGGCTGATTTTGAATGGGGAGCTATATAGTGGCACAAATGGTATGGCTGGTGAAGTGGGACATATACGGTTATCTGAGAATGGCCCCGTGGGTTATGGAAAAAGTGGATCCTTTGAGGGGTTTTGCAGTGGAAGCGGAATAGCGCAGCTTGCAAAAACAATGGTCCTGGAAAAGCTGCAAATGGGTGAAAAGCAAAACCTATGTGCTGATATAACAAAATTGGATACCTTGAATGCAAAAATAGTTGCCGAAGCTGCAGATGCAGGAGACGAGCTGGCGAAAGAAATATATGCGCAAAGCGGTGATTATTTGGGAAGGGGCCTATCAATCATTATTGATATTCTCAATCCCGAAATTATTGTAATTGGAAGCGTATACGAGCGCAGCAGCCATCTGCTCTGGCCGCGTGCTAAAAAAATAATAGAACAGGAAAGTCTGGCAGTATCCAGACAAGTGTGCAAAGTTGTTCCTGCTCAATTGGGAAATAGTATAGGTGATTTTGCTGCGCTTTCAGTAGCGCTGTTTAAGTAATAAGGGGGCCGTTATGAATAAGGGCAGTGTAAAGGTACTTGAAAATCTATTAAGCAGATATTCTCAATTACTGCCATGTAAAGAGGAGATTATAAAGGCATATAACATACTAGTCCAAAGTTTCGAGCAGAGGGGAAAACTACTGGTCTGCGGAAATGGAGGCAGTCAGGCCGATTCTGATCATATAGTTGGCGAGCTTATGAAGGGCTTTATGCTTAAAAGGCCAATTGAAAATGGCTTTAGAAGCAGCCTTGAATCATTATTTGATGAAGGTAAATACCTCTCCGCAAATTTACAGCAGGCGCTTCCGGCCATTTCACTAGGAAATCACATAGCACTGTCAACTGCTTTTGGCAATGACATTGCTTCAGATATGGTATTTGCACAGCAGGTCTACGGCTATGCACAAGAAAATGATGTATTGCTTTGCCTAAGTACATCGGGAAATTCTATTAATGTAATAAACGCTGTAAAGGTAGCCAGGGCGATAGATATAAAGACCATCGGTATCAGCGGTAGAGATGGTGGAAAGCTGAAGCAGCACTGTGATTGCCTCATTCTCATACCTGAAACCGAAACTTTTCTTATTCAGGAATTAACATTGCCTGTTTACCATGCCATATGTGCTATGCTGGAATACCATTTTTTTAGCGAATAGATAACAGGTAAAGAAAGATGACATATACCTAAGTCTTCCGGGCGATAATGGCATAGCCTACGATATTGACCCATTATCGTTCTTAACAATATACCCCAAAATCGTGAGCGGCCTGATACATTGCAATAACATTTTCAACAGGCGAATTATCCTGAATAGAATGCGTAGAGGCAAAATGATAGCCATAACCCTGCATCATGATTTCCAAGGTATTTTTACAATATTCCCTGGTTTCTACAGCAGTACCGTAGGCAAGAGGTCCTGCTGTAGAGATGCAGCCTCTGAAACAGAGTCGGCCACCGAACTTTTCCTTTAAATATTGCGGAGACATATTGACGGCTTCGGGCTGCAGGGTATCCACACCGTTGATCCCAATTTGGATCATGTCCTCATAAGCCCAGCTGGAACTTCCGCATGAATGTATAATTGTAGGGATGTTATAAGCTCTTGCTAAATCGGTAAATTTTTGATGAATGGGCTTTATTGTGCGTCTGTAGGTATTAAGACTAATCATTGGAGCAATTTGAGTGCCCAAATCTTCACCAAGCCACATGAAGTCAATCATTCCACGGCATTTATCCAGGGTTCGCTCCAGTAAGTGCAGATACATATCAGCACGACGGTTGATGAAATTTAAAGCTGCTTCGTCCTCCAGGGCCAAATGTACAAGGATGTCTTCCATTCCCATAATACGTCCATTGGAGTTAATGATATCAGGAATGCCTGCATGACCGATATGCACTGCATATTTTCCGTTTAGAGATTGGATATAGTCATAAACCGCTTGAATGTCAAAATCATCCGGGTTAGGCACGGGAAAAGCCGAGATCTCTTCATCAGAAGCGCCATTAAGGGGGAAATCACAAAAGTCCCAATAGCCGCCTGTTTTATGTTCCACCCAGCGCATACGGCATCCTTCGATAGGGTCTGTTTTGCGGTCTGGTATTTGCTTGAAGAGCTCGGGTCCTGTATAGGGAGGCATAACACCCCTGTAGTCAACCCCTAATTTATCCAGCATATCATCATAATTCTTTGCGCTTAGTGCCCTGATAAGGTTTTGTGTGATATTTCCATTTCCTTCATAACCGATAGTAACACGATCAGTTTTTTCGAGGGTGAAGGTTTTTAGAACTCTCTCTCTAGAGGTCATTGTTTCCTTGGATTTTATAATTGTCATTTGAAATCCTCCATAGAACTTTATATTTATAATTTTTAACAGGTACAAAGAACGCTCTTTTGAGATTGATTATAGAACAAGCCTCTGATACAATCTACTTAAGAAAACAACTTGATTTAGCACAAAATAAACTTTATAAACATTTAGAATAGGGTATGGAGAGCTTAATTTTATGTATACTGAACCAAAACTGTATGCTATCAACTACCTACAATGTCAAAAGGGTTTTAAAACCAGTGAAAGGGTTTTGGATACACCATACTTTCTATATGTTCATAAAGGAAAAGGGATATATGTGATAGGAAAGACTCAGTACCAGTGCAAGGCCGGTGATTTGTTTTTCTGTCCCAAAGGCGTTCCCAATACTATTATTGCTGATGACGATGACCCCTATCTGCTTTCAGGTGTTGATTTTACGTTTGGAAGAAATGGTGAAGATAAGCATCATTCAGTTGATGTGGAAACATCTTCATTAACTGGAGCAGGGCAGAAGTTTACCTGGGAATTCAAAGAACATATCAATTTGTATAATCATTTGCAGTTTTCATGGATTACCATGGAACTGATCCAAAGAAATGCAATAGGTGACATGCACTATAACCAATACGTGCAAAGCCTGTTTAATGCCTGGCTCGTATTGGTAGCCAATTTGAGTAATACAACGCTGAATAGTTCCCTTGCGGAAAACGTGGCGGTGTATCTGGCTGCAAATGACAACAGAAACCTGTCTTTATCCGAAATTTCTGAAGAATTCAGGTATCACCCTAATCATATTAATCGGATCTTCCGGAAAAGGTTTGATGCTACCATAAAACAATATCACAATGACATTAGGATTAAAAAGGCAATGCAGTTACTAGCCTATTCTCACTACAGTATTGGAGAGGTGTCAGCTCTTTGTGGATATGATGATCTTAATTATTTTTCAAGACTCTTTAAACATAAAACTCATGTATCACCTTTGAAATATCGTAAGAAACTGATGCTGTGAGTGTACATAAGACATCGGCTATGGAGTTTAAGGAAAGCTCATTACAGTGGACAACGGCCCGGATTACAATTCGTATAGCACAGAAATTAAAGGAACGGCTAATAATACTTAGGCTTGATTACACACTATTACTTTTCGCCGGAGGAGGTTGAACGCCAAATTATCAGTGCATACGAAGGCGATTGGA
>CAYQCA010000168.1:0-3358 GCA_964415835.1 uncultured Clostridium sp.
AGTGGAGGGACAGGTACGGTAATCGCAAGCTGCGATGATAATGATTGGGTATGCTACGATAATTTAGATTTTTCGGTTCCGAAATCGGTAAGTTTTTCCATTGCTGTTGATCCTACATATGAAGGGAAAAAGATAGAATTAAGGCTTGACAGTCCCACAGGTACGCTTATCGGCTCTTTTTTTACAAAGTCAACAGGCAGTTGGAATGATTATACCGCACAGGGCAGCGATTTGTCTGCCATAAGCGGTGTTCACAATTTGTATGTTGTTTTTAAGGGTGGATCCAATGTCTGTAAAATGGACTGGTTAAAGATAGATAATATCAATATCTATTCAAAACTCATTTATAAATCAGGTGATTTAGCGGCAAGTTTTGATTATAGTGATGCGCAGGTCTTTGTTTGGCCAGGTGAAGCGCATTGGAACTGGTTTACTGCAACTTCAGCTATATCGGATATTGATTCAGCAAATAGAATTATTTCAGTTAGCCCATTTACAGCTATGAAATTAGATGCGGGAGCCAGATATATTGTACAGGGATCCAAGGATTTTCTGGATCAACCCGGAGAGTATTATCTTGATGAATCTGCAGGGTATCTATACTATTGCCCGATTAATACACCTATAGATAATCAGGAGATTGTTGCTCCGAAGATGAAACGTATTATTGAATTGAAAGGGAGCTCCCAATCAAGTATAATACGAAACATACAGTTTGAGGGATTAACGTTTACCATGTCCGATTTCAATAAAACCTATACCATGCCATTCGAGGGAGGCTGGAATCAAAATGAATATGAATCCGCCGAAGAAGGTCTTGTGTATATGGAAAATGCCGCATATAATACTGTTAAGTCCTGCAAGATACTGAATTCGGGATTCAGTGGAGTGTACTTAAATAAATATGCGCAATACAATACTGTATATGGAAATCTAATTCAATACGCAGGTTATAATGGTATATATCTGACAGGCTGGCCTATCGGTCAGGGCGGATTTTCAAGTGTTGATGCTGCATATGTGAATAAGTTCAACACTATCTCTAATAATTTTATCAGTGACTGTGGAAAATTTGTAGGTCATGGCTCAGGTATTCAGCTTGTGCAGAGTGGAGATAACGAGATTTCACATAATGAAATAACGAGAATGCCCAGGTACGGAATTTCATTAAAGGGTGATCCGTACTCGGCATTAAAATATTACACTTATTACGGTACTGCTGTTACATATGAGAACCATTGGGATTTTGTCTATACTCGGAACAACAATATTAAATTCAATGAAATATATAATGTACTGAATGATAGCAAGGACGGTGGTGCGATTGAATCATGGTCAATCGGTAAGAACAATATTTTTGATAATAACCGTGTGCATGATATAGCCTCTGGTTTAGTAAATGGCGGAACAGTAGGACTATATTTTGATGATTATTCAGACTACTGCACCATTAGCAATAATATAGTCTATGGTATCGGTCACCAGAATTCAAATCCGGTTTTATTAAAAGGAAGATATAATGTATTTACAAATAATATAATTACCGATAATGAATCTCCGAATGATATGGGTTTCCTAGGAGGTGCAGTTGATACAAATGATAATTTGACCCTGACAAGGAATATCTTCTATAAAACTGGCGGATCCGGGGTATATAATTTCATGGATTGGTATGACAATAAGGTGACCCAGTCAGATTACAATGTGTTCTATCATCCGGCAGGAACATACAATGTTTTTGGGTGCCCGGGTAACGACACATGGAATAATTGGATAACTTTATTTACAAACAAGTTTGACCAGAATTCCAGTTTGGCAGACCCTCTTTTTGTGGATCGTGTAAATCACAACTATACATTACAAGTTGGCTCACCGGCATTGGCAAAAGGTTTTGTAAATATTGACCAGGCAAGCATAGGGTTAAAATCAGATTTCTCGCTTGAGATTCCTATTATGTTGCAGGCGGAAATGTATACTAGTATGAGCGGTATAGCGAATAACGGCACATATATTGGAAACTGCGATGATGGAGACTGGATAAGCTTTAGTAATATAAATCTTAGCAGTGGATTTACAACGTTTAAAGCAAATCTTGCAGTACCTGCCGATTATGCAGGACAAAAAGTGGAGATAAGACTTGACAGCCCGACAGGGACCCTGGTTGGGACATTAACGACAGCTGACACAGGGGACTGGGGCATATTCCAGGAACAGAGCACATTATTGTCGGGAGCGAATGGCATACATAATATCTACCTTGTGTTTAAAGGTACTAACGGAAGAACTTCGGGTATAGGTAATTTTGACTGGTTTAGGTTCAGTGATATTGCAGCACCTATTATGTTGCAGGCAGAAAACTATAATAATATGAGCGGCATAGCAAATAATGGCACATATATAGGGAGCTGTGATGATGGAAACTGGATCTGCTTTAATAATATTAATCTTGATAGTGGGTATGCAACGTTAAAAGCAAATCTTGCAGTACCTTCCAATTATGCAGGACAAAATGTAGAAGTCAGACTTGACAACCCGACAGGGACCCTGGTTGGAACATTGACAACAACGAACACAGGTGATTGGGGTACCTTCCAGGAGCAAAGTGCAGTATTGACGGGAGCAAGCGGTATACATACTATATATATTGTATTTAAAGGTACTAATGGAAGGACTTCAGGTGTAGGTAATTTTGATTGGTTCAAGTTTATGCGCTAATATCGGTATCTGACGGCAGCAGGAAAATTTAGAGACACGATTTATACTGCCCATAGCAGAATCTTAGAAGTAAAAAAATGAATTTCTAGTACTTCTATTAATTGAGCGTGTGAAGAAAACTCTGCAAAGATAGCTTCCTATGATAAAATTAGATTATCATAGGAGGCTTTTTTAATTGTGATAAGTTTTCGAACAGATTTGGTCACAGGATGAGACCTGTTATCGTTAAGGAAGTAAAAAAAGTACTATGTATACTTTAAAATATTGCTATTATTCACTATTGATGTGTTGTAAAGGAACAAAATATCTTGATTATTAAAATCAACGAATTCACCTATCACTTTGGAATTTACGTACCTCAAATCAATAAGCGTTATCTTGCTATATTCTGAAAGCAGAAGCGGTGCTAAACTACTTGCAAAAGAATCTCTAAAAATAATGAGCTCTTTTCCGGAATGATTTTTGGGGTTTTCAATTTCAGTTAACGGTGTTGCACCAGATAAAAACACATCGTATGAATCAATGCCCAAAAGCTTATCAGTATCATAAACTTTTTGTGAATCAGGATCATCTCCGGAATATTCGTAATTGTTAACTATCGCTCCGTCAATAACGTCATTTGATAAATAGGTAATTTTGTCAG
>CAYQCA010000168.1:3458-9440 GCA_964415835.1 uncultured Clostridium sp.
AAAATCTAAAATATAAAAATGGATTAAACGACGAATCAATCAGAAATCCAGTTACTACAATAAGTAAAACCACATATATAATTGGTTCCAAATAATTTGCTACCGATAAGAGTTTATTGTTTTTAAATGCTTTTTTTATTATATGTAGCGGAATCGGGGTAGCGAACAGCATAGCTATTATAAATAGAACCTGGTAACTTCCAAGATAATATAAGGCTTCTCCGGTGAATATTGGTATATTGAGAAATCCAACCATACCTTTCATATATAGCAGGGCATCAGAAATATTTGAACTGTTAAAAAGAACAAAGCTAAATATCACAATCAGTAAGGCATAAAGGTGCGAAAAAGCAGATGGTATTTTTCCCAGCCATTTTAATAAAAACAATTTTTCAGCTACAAGGATTATGCCAAAAACAATACCCCAAACGATAAAATTCCAATTCGCGCCATGCCAAAATCCTGTACAAAACCAAACAATAAAGATATTGCGAAACCATTTCCACTTTGTAGTCCTATTTCCTCCAAGAGGAATATAAAGATAATCCCTAAACCATGTTCCAAGGGAAATATGCCATCTACGCCAAAATTCAGTGATACTTTTTGAGATATATGGATAATTAAAGTTCTCTAAGAAGTGGAACCCAAAAATTCGGCCCAAACCAATTGCCATATCGCTATAAGCAGAAAAATCAAAATATATTTGTAATGTAAATCCAATTGCTCCTAACCAATAAAAAAGTACAGATGGCGTTTCGGTATATATTGCAAGCTTCCATAGTTCACCCAATGAATTAGCTATTAATACCTTCTTGGTAAGTCCAAGAACAAATCGCTTTACTCCATAGGCAAAATCGTCAAAGGAGTGATTTCTATGGCTTAATTCATCATTTATTGTTTTGTATCTCACAATTGGTCCGGCGATCAGTTGAGGAAAGAGAGAAATATAAAGGGCTAAATTAAGTATGTTCTTTTGCGCCTTAACCTCTCCTCTATATAAATCAATTAAATAGCTCATAGCTTGAAAAGTATAAAAGCTAATTCCAATTGGCAATGCTATTTTAATAAATTTTGTGTCAATGTTCAGAATATTACTGATATTGCTTATTAGAAAATTTGAATATTTAAATATTGCTAGAAGCAGCAAATTAATAATTATTGAAGATATAAGAACATATCTTGCAATTTTCGTACCGCGGTGTTTTTCTATTAAAATTCCATGAAAATAATTTATCCCAATTGAAGCAATAAACAATAATGTATACTTTGGCTCCCCGCAAAAATAGAAAAACAAACTTGCCAAAAGCAAAATATAGTTTCTATATTTATTGGGGGTAATAAAATATAACACTAAAACAATTGGTAGAAAGAAATATATAAAAGTAATACTGGAAAAAACCATAATTTTTGTCCTTTCGATAAAAGAACAAGAGCTTCATAAAAAGCTCTTGTCCAATTGTGACCTTTGCATCGCTATTTTTCTAGAGATAAGAAAGCTTTGTGCAATTTTTCTGAGTGATTATCCAATATAAGTATTATTAGGTTATCTATATTGTCGACAATAACGTTTTCCGGCTCAACACCTACGCATATCCATTTTCTTGGATCAACATTTTCTTTTATTTCAGCCTTGATTTTCTCTACATCGGCACCGTCCTTAACTCTCAGTAGAACCAAAGAATGGGCATAAGAACCCATTAAAGGTTCCGAAGCCAATGCTTCAACATATTCTACATTGTCTGTGCCAAGAAAGTATTTTTTATTTTCGGATGTTACGTCGGTTAATCCTGTTTTAGGAAGCTCTACTTCTGATATTGAATATATTTTTTCAATTATACCTTTTAGCTCACCTTTAAGAACACTGTCTTCAGGTGTAGGTGTAGGTGTTGGCGTTGGCGTAGGCGTTGGTGTTGGCGTAGGTTTTGGTGTTGGTTTTGGAGTTGCTGTTGGTTTTACTTCAGGCTTTTCCTCCGGTTTTACCTCAGGCTTTTCTTCTGGTTTCACCTCAGGTTTTTCTTCCGGTTTCACCTCATTTGTGGGTTCTGCTTTCTCTTCAGTGTCATTACTAGACACAACCGTTTCAGTTTGACTTGCATCGGTAACATTTTCTTTTGGTGGATTTGATTTTGAGCATGCCGTATTAAATGTAATTGCAGCACAAAAAAGTAGTACTAATAGTGCTTTTTTCATTGCTTCGACTCCTTATGTAATTTATTTACCCATCCATTTTTGTGAGCAGTATAGCTTTTTAGACGAAGACAATGCAAAAAAGTTCGTTTTTTGTTCCATCATTTGTTAAACCATCTTGTTTTGATTATAGTTTTTTTATGTATATTGTAGATTTGCCTAATTTAAATAAATTTCTTAGTCTATATAATTACAATTAAAGGGCAGTTCAGAATATATTTTGGAGGTAAACATGAAAGGCTTGAAAATTGCAGTTATTGGGGCTGGAAGCACATATACGCCGGAGTTGATAAATGGTTTTATTGAGCGGCGGGACGAACTTCCTGTAGAAAGTTTTTATTTGATGGATATTGATCTGGAAAAATTGCAGATTGTGGGAAGCCTTGCAAAAAGAATGCTTGATTCCCGAAATATAAAATGTGAATTTGTACTTACTATGGACTTGCTATCAGCTATAGAAAATGCAGATTTTGTTATAACGCAAATACGGGTGGGAAAACTGGATGCGAGAATCAATGATGAAAAAATTCCTCTCAAGTATGGTTTTATTGGTCAGGAGACTACCGGTATAGGCGGATTTATGAAGGCTATGAGGACAATCCCGGTAATGCTGGATTTAACAGAAAAAATGAAGAAATACTGTCCCGATGCATGGCTCATAAACTTTACTAATCCTTCCGGGCTCTTGGCAGAGGTGCTGCTGAACAACACAGACATTAAGACCATCGGACTGTGCAATGCGCCTTTGGGAATGAAAAAGCAGGTTATGCAATGGATGCCTGAGAACGTTCAAAATATTGAAATAGACTATGTAGGACTAAATCATTTAAGCTGGATAACCGGTGTTTATTGTGACGGTAAAAATATTCTTATGGATAAACTTCTGGAAACCGATACATCATCAAAATTAAAAAACATACCTAATTCAGTTTGGGACAAGGATTTGTTAAGTGCAGTGAAAGGATTGCCGGTAGGGTATTTGAACTATTACTATAATCGGGATAACATGCTTACGCATCTGCTTCAGGAAGAAAAGTCAAGGGGTGAAGTCTGTAAAGACATAGAAAAGGAATTGCTCCAAATGTATAAGGATGAAAATTTAATTGAAAAGCCTGCAATACTCGATCAGCGTGGCGGGGCAATGTATTCTGATGCGGCAGTTTCGCTGATAAGTGCCATTTATAATGATAAAAATGAAATACATGTTGTAAATACGAAAAACAATGGAATACTCGATTTTATGGAACAGAATGATGTTGTGGAAATAAGCTGTAATGTCAACAAAAACGGGGCTACACCGATACCGTTGAAAAGCTTTAATAATGAGCATATCAAAAACATGATGAGAACTGTAAAGGCATATGAAAAGCATGCAGCTCACGCGGGCATCCTGGGGGACTATGACGAGGCAATAAATGCATTATTGATTCACCCGCTTGTAGGTGATTATAACAAGGCAAAAGGAGCTCTGGATGAACTGATGCAAGTCAATAAAAAGTATCTTCCACAGTTTTTCAGAAAGGAATAGGGGCATGATAAAAAAGTATATATTGGGAGTAGACGGTGGTAATACAAAAACTCATTATGCCCTATTTGATTCTGACGCAAATCTAATAAATTTTATAGAAGCCGGAACAGCAAGTCACGAACGGTTTACCAGTGGATATGAAGGCATGGAGGCTGAGCTTAAGAAGCAAATCACCAGGCTCGTAGAGGAAAAAGGTCTGACAATAGAGGATATCGGTTCAAGTGTACTGGGGCTCGCAGGAGCGGACGTTAAAAAGCAATATGCCGAAATTGAAAAAAGGCTCTCGGAAATAGGCCTTACAAATTTTAAAGTATTCAATGACGCCTATCTTGGAGTAAAGGCCGCTTGTATAAAAGGATATGGTATTAATAGTGTAAATGGAACGGGAACAACCTGTGCGGGTATCGACAAAGCAGGCCGCTGTTTGCAAATCGGAGGCTGTGGAGAGCTGACCGGTGATGATGCCGGAGGCGGATATATTTTACAGGCAGTAATAAGATGTGTTTATGAATCGATGTTCAGATGCGGGCAAAAAACGCTGATGAAGGAAATGGTATTTGAGCTTTTGGAGATAACTGACGAAGAGACGTATCTTGATGCTGTTTATGATCAGGTTTTAGGCGGACCCATAAGGCATGATGCACTTCCGAAAATAGCATTTAAAGCAGCTTCACAGCGTGATGAGGTAGCTTCAAGGCTTTTGGAGGACACGGGAAAAGAAACCGCAAAGTCGGTTATAGGAGCATACAGGCGTCTAAACTTTTCAAATGAAGATGAAATTACGGTAGTAATGTCAGGGTCAATTTATGTCAAAGGTGAAAATCAAATACTGAATGATGCTTTTAAAAGAGAAGTAACCGATAGTATGGATTGCAAGGTTACTTTTCACCTGTTAAAGGAGCCTCCTGTAGCAGGAGCTGTTATATGGGCGCTGCAGGAGTATTACGGAAGATTGGATGAAAAAACATATAAAAAGGTACTAAACAGTTTTACATAAAAAAGAACGCACTACTCGTAATAGCAACAATTATTCAACATCAAATCCAACGGTAAACATTAAATTAATCATACTGGAGGTCTTTTATGAAAAGAGTACTTATGTTTATGTGTGGCTTGATTTTTTTGATACTTGTTTCAGGATGCACCGACAAAAAAGAAAACCAATTGGAGGTAAAGCTTCAGGATTACAAAAATGAAAAAGGTATAGGCTTCTTTTATCCTGAAAAGGATGCAAAACTTTTGGGGATAGCTAAGGTTTTTGGTGTGGCATATACCGGGGAGGGCTGGCTTGAAGAGGATGAGGGAATCGGGAAGGTTACAGTCGATTTTGGCGGAGAGGTTCAATTGGAGGCAAGAACATATGCTAAGGACCGATATTGGATAAGAACCTTTGACACAACTCAGTTTAAAGACGGACCACTTAGTATTGAAGTAACTGCATATGACAAAAAAGGTAACCTGGTGGGAAGTGTCGTCAATTCAGTCATAATAGACAATTCTGATGCTCCAGCCCAAAATAGGTATTTTGCAGCAGTTGATGGCAAGCCTGAAAATAGCGGTACAAAAGAATCACCATGGGATTTGACTACAGCAATAAAGAAACTGGGTTCCGGCGATATTCTCTTTCTTAGAGCCGGGATATATAATCAAAATATAATTATTAGAAAAAGCGGAGAGGAAAACAAACCCATAACCATAATGAATTATCCCGGGGAGAAGGTTGAATTAAGGGGAGCCGGAATAGATGTTGAATATGAAGTTGAATACATAAATATAATGGGAATTGATCAAAGTGGTCTGATTTCAGATGATTACGGGGTGGATCTGGCTGATGGCGTAAGATATATTCAGTTTTGGGATTGCTCCTTTAATAATAATACATATCCATATGAGCAGATGGAAGAAAATAAAGGTCTTGAATATGGAACCGGATTCCACGCGGGAATCACAGGCGGTATTGAAGGGCAGAACCGACAGTTTATTACTATTTCGCACTGTGAGGCCAAATATAATGATACTGACGGCTTCCATTTAAGCAGTATTGACCATGGTAGATTTCAATATCTTGAATGTGCCTGGAACCCAAATAAAAAAACCGCTGACATTTTTCAATACAAGCATGCAAACGGGTTTGTGAGCAAAAACAGCGAATATGAACGCTGGGGCTTTCCATCTCAGGATAATATCTATCTGTTTTGTTATTCTCATCATAATGGTCAGGACGGATGGGATATAAGGTCTCCCCATACTTATCTCTATGGGTGTAT
>CAYQCA010000169.1:0-6087 GCA_964415835.1 uncultured Clostridium sp.
TTTGGTGGAGCATAGGGGACTTGAACCCCTGACCCCCACACTGCCAGTGTGGTGCGCTCCCAACTGCGCTAATGCCCCAAATGCATTATTAAAAGTTTCCTAAATTATAATATTTAAAATAATGCTTTTTGTCAATAGCTTATTATTGCGTGTATACAAAATATGAGATATAATAACTTATCGGCTGGTATTCAAATATGAAACCAGACATGATATTTAATTTTTTAAATTTTATTACGACTTATATCCCTTTTGGGAATGAGAACGGAGGTTGAGTTTATGTCAAAATTCAAATTCATTTCAAGTTAGCCCTCTTAATTTTTCATATTGTCTAATTGTATATAACTTTCAGTCAGTAATGCTACTCTATTTAAGTAGTTGATTTTCGTGACCCATACAATGACTGTATGAATAATTGTTTCAAATTCGTATATTATGTTAATAAGAAGAGGAGGCTATTATTTTGAATAATAATCAGGAAAGAACATTTTTAGGAGTAGAACAATTATCTTTAAGAAGTTTAATATTAGGAGCACTTGGATCAGTTATAATTACTGCAAGCTCAATGTACGTGGCACTTAGGATGAGTGCACTTCCATGGCCTACAATATTTGTTGCAGTATTATCAATGGCACTATTAAAGATCTTTGGCAAAACAACAAACAACGAAATTAACATAACACAGACAGCAATGTCAGCTGGAGCAATGGTTGCCGGGGGTCTAGCGTTCACACTGCCTGGTCTCTGGATACTTGGAATATGGGATGGTTCTAATAATTTGTCGGCCAACTATGTGAAAGTTTTAACCATAGCTATTGCGGGTATGCTTTTAGGAACTGTAACCTCGTATATCCTAAGATACAGATTTATTGTAAAAAATGCTCTTCCCTACCCAATTGGTCAGGCTGCGGCTGAAACAATTAAGGCTGGTGACGAAGGTGGTAAAAAATCCATTGTTCTTTTCGGAACAATGGTAGCATCAGCAGTATATACATTCTTTAGAGATCAGCTCAGGCTGGTCCCTGATGCATTTATGTTTAAAGGTACAATAGGAATATGGAATTCACCAATGGCTATTGGTATGGGCTATATTCTGGGAACACTTTATACCGGAGTATGGTTCTTGGGTGCATTAATTTCAAATGCATTTCTCATCCCATTTGGTCCAAAGCTTGGCCTTTTTGCAGATGCAGCAGCAGCCTCAGCTTTTACTACCAGCTCAGGTATCGGTTTACTGGTTGGTACCGGGTTGGGCGTCCTAATAGGCATTATTTTTTCAGGTATAAAAAAATTATCAACTTCCGGAAAAAAAGACATATATAAGGATAAAACAAAAAATGGTAATAAATTCTTTAACAAAAGCAGGATCCTTATAGTTATATCTACTGCATTGGCCTTTGTCTTTTCAATTGCCAGCGGATTACCGGTAGTTCCTTCAATTCTATTAATAATTGGAGTTTTTATTGTATCAATTATGGCCGCGACTATTACCGGCCAAACCGGTATAAATCCAATGGAGATATTCGGAATTATTGTACTTCTGGCTATCAGAATATTTGTTGATATAGATGCAACTGATGCTTTATTTGTCGCTGCGTGTGTTGCTGTTGCAAGTGGTTTTTCCGGCGACTTATTCAATGATTACAAAACAGGCCAGATTATGGGGACAAATCCAAAAGCTCAGCTTATATCTCAAATAGTTGGTGGAGTTGTTGGAACAATTGTTGCTTCTGTTGCATTATTTGCAATAATAAATCAGTTTGGAGAGGTTGGTGCAGGTACAGCGCTGCCAGCCGGTCAAGCGGTAGGAGTAACTGCAATGATTAATGGTATTGGGGATCCTGTTGTTTTTGGAGTTGCTGCGGCTATAGGAGCTATTCTATACCTGTTGGGTCTTCCCACTGCAACTCTTGGTATCGGTATATTTCTTCCTTTTGTTATTTCATCAGCAGTATTTTTAGGTGGACTAATCAGATTTATATCTGACAGAGTACGAAGAAAATCAAATAATGAAACCGGCACTGTTGCAGCATCCGGTTTGCTTGGCGGTGAAGGAATAACAGGTGTTGGAATTGCTTTGATAAAGATGTTTACAGGAGCTTAAATATTTATTTATTAGGTTATGGTCGTGCATAACAAAATAAATTACAGTTAGCGCGACCATAATACATTTCATTTTTGAGGAGTGGTTTTGGTGGGTAAGATCATAGGAATAGATATAGGCGGAAGTACTACAAAAATTGTGGGTTTTGATAATAAATCAATGATAAGTCCTTTATTAGTGCGTGCAACCGACCCTATTGCTTCGGTTTACGGAGCCTTTGGTAAGTTTTTAAATACACATTCATTGAAAATAGAAGATATTGATAGAATAATGATTACTGGTGTAGGGTCTTCATTCATAAATGACAAACTTTTTGGAATACCAACCGGCCGGGTTGATGAATTTATGTGTATCGGTTTGGGCGGACTTTTTCTGAGTAATTTGAAGAAAGCAATTATAATTAGCATGGGCACCGGTACCGCTCTGGTAAAGGCTGAGAATAATTCAGCTGTTCATCTTGGTGGAACCGGGGTTGGCGGAGGTACACTGCTTGGACTTTCAAACAGAATGCTAAATGTCAGAAATTTCGATGAGCTTATAGAGGCAGCAAATGGCGGCGACTTATCACATGTTGATCTTACAATTGGAGATATTTCAAAAGCGGTAATGGAAACATTACCCAAAGAAACCACTGCTTCAAATTTCGGAAAAATCAGTGATCTTGTAACAAAAGCAGATTTGGCAATGGGCATCATAAACCTGGTTTTCCAGACCATCGGAATGATAGCTATTTTCAACACAAGAGTTGATAATATCAAAGACGTGGTTCTTACTGGAAACCTAACAAATGTCCCTCAATCAGTAAGTATTTTTAATCAGCTCAGTGAACTTTATGAGGTTAATTTTGTACTACCCCAAAACGCTGAATATGCAACTGCTGTTGGAGCTGCAAGATGCTTTATAGAGGCTGTTGAGTTTAAAGAAGTATAGTTGAACAGAATTTAGAACATAGGAGTACAGAATTATAGTATAACGAAGGGTTCGCATTTTATGCGAACCCTTTTAATAAGTTTCATTTATTAAATTGCAACCAATTCAATATTACCGCTGTTTAAACTCTTAGCTGCATTAATCAATCTTTGATTACGTGACCCTCTGAATTTAAGTAATAAATCCTTTTCTTTTAGTATAAATGGTCCATCTACCAGAATATCAGTAAGTTGGAGTAATCTCTCGTAACCTGGCCTGTCCTTTGAGTGTTCCAGCAATTGCTCATACGTATAGCCGGTGTATGTTATCACATTTAATCCTAGCTTTTTAACCTCTTGAGCTAAAGCAGCAAATTTTTCAGCCTGTTCAAAAGGATCTCCGCCGCTGAAGGTAACTCCATCCAAAAGAGGATTCTTTTTTATGTCTTTTATAATTTTATCTATCTCTATTAATTCTCCACCTTCAAATGAATGCGTATGCGGATTGTGGCAGCCTTTACAATTATGCTTGCAGCCTTGTGCAAAAATAACCATCCTAATTCCAGGACCATCTACTATTGACTCATTTATAATTCCTGCAATTCTAATTTGATTACTCATTACATTACCCCACCGCTTTAATAAATTCCGCTCGGCAAAAAAACCGGGCTACAAAAACTTTTCACTATTCATTTTTCACTTTTTTTACATATGCTTTACTCTATCCCGTACTTCCGCTTGCTTTGCATCATTAAAACGATCTAACGTTCCTACCAGATAACCGGTAATACGTCTGATTCTTTCAAAATTCCTATTTTCCTCTTCCCTGCCGCATCTTGGACATGTATCGCCTATTATGCCTGTGTAGCCGCATACAGGGTCTCTGTCCACAGGGTGATTTATAGAACCATAACCTATTCCTGACTCTTTCATAGCCTTTATAATCTTTTCAAATGCCTCAAGATTGTTAAGAGGATCACCATCGACCTCAACATAGGTTATATGTCCTGCATTTGTCAGCTCATGATATGGAGCTTCAATTCTTATCTTTTCAATTGCATTAGTGTGGTGATAAACAGGAACATGGAAACTGTTAGTATAGTATTCCCTATCTGTAACACCCTCTATTTCTCCAAAAATCTTCTTGTCATATTTCACAAAACGTCCTGAAGTACCCTCTGCAGGAGTAGCAATAAGTGTATAGTTCATACCATACTTCTTGCTTGCTTCGTCCATTCTTTTTCTCATATAGCCTATAATCTCAAGACCGAGATTCTGTGCCTGTTCTGATTCTCCATGGTGCTTTCCGGTCAGGGACTTGAGGCATTCTGCAAGACCAATGAACCCCATAGTCAAAGTACCATGTTTCAACACTTCGCCAACCTCATCATTCCAGTCGAGCTTGTCTGAATCAAGCCATACACCTTGTCCCATAAGGAAAGGAAAGTTTTTAACTCTTTTCTTTGCCTGAATCAGGTACCTTTCATATAGCTGATCTATAACCAGATCTATCTTTTTGTCCAGTTCGTCAAAGAAAATATTTAAATTTTTATTACTTCTAAGAGCTATTCTGGGTAAATTCACTGTAGTAAAACTTAAGTTTCCTCTACCAAATATAGTCTCTCTGGAAGGATCATATGTATTTCCAACTACTCTAGTTCTACAACCCATGTATGCTATTTCTGTATTTGGATCTCCTTCCCTGTAATACTTTAGATTGTAGGGTGCATCAATAAATGAAAAGTTAGGAAATAATCTCTTAGCACTAACACGGCATGCAAGCTTAAAGAGGTCATAGTTTGGATCACCTTCTTTATAGTTTACACCATCTTTTACTTTAAATATATGAATCGGGAAAATTGGTGTTTCACCGTTGCCCAGACCAGCTTCAGTAGCAAGCAATAAATTCTTTACAACGAGTCTTCCCTCTGGTGAGGTATCCGTTCCATAATTAATTGAACTGAATGGTGTCTGCGCACCTGCACGGCTATGCATTGTGTTTAAGTTATGAACAAATGCTTCCATAGCCTGATAGGTTATTTTATCAGTTTCAGCTTCAGTCTTATTAACTGCAAAGGTCTGCGCCTTAGTTAATAAAGCATCATCATCTATATATTGTTTAAGATATTTATGTTCAATTTTTAAATACTGTTCCATTCTGCTTAAGGAAGGCTTCAAAGTATGTTCAGTGCTTATTTTTTCTGTAATCTCATCAATCTCACTTGTTAAATCTTTGTCTGTAAGTAATTCCAAAGCTTTTCTCAAGTTTTGTTTGTATCCTTTTATATAAGTCTTTGCAACACCTAATGACATACCATAATCAAAATTAGGTATACTCTGACCGCCATGCTGGTCATTCTGGTTTGATTGTATTGCAATACAAGCTAAAGCAGAATAACTGTTTATGTCATTTGGTTCCCTTAAGTATCCATGGCCTGTACTAAAACCACCCTTAAACAATTTCTGAATATCTATTTGGCAACAGGTTGTAGTAAGAGTGAGAAAATCTAAATCATGAATATGTATATCTGCATCCTTGTGAGCTTTTGCATGTTCTGGCTTTAAGACATACATTTCATAGAATTGCTTTGCACCTTCAGAACCATACTTAAGCATGGTTCCCATTGCTGTATCACTATCTATATTGGCATTCTCACGTTTTAAGTCATTATCTTTTGCATCTTTAAAAGTGAGCTCTTCATATACCTTCATTAATCTGGTGTTCATTTCACGCACTTTTGTACGATCAGATCTATATAGAATAAACTCTTTCGCAGTCCTTGCATGCCCTGTCTCAATCAATATTTTTTCAACTGCATCTTGAATTTCTTCAACATCCGGTATTTTTTTATCAAGCGTGTCTTCTATGTATTCAACTACTTTTTCTGCCAAATCCATTGCTATCTTATAATCCTTGCCTCCAGTTGCACTGGCAGCTTTATAAATAGCACTCGCTATCTTTTCAATGTTAAACGGTACTTCTCTTCCATCACGCTTTTTTATCTTGGTTATCATTGTGACAAGACACCCCTTATTAATTTTTCTTTAGCATTTTCCTATAGTCAATTACTACCT
>CAYQCA010000169.1:6187-9432 GCA_964415835.1 uncultured Clostridium sp.
TTAGGATTTAGTATGAATTGTATATTTTTGTAATATTTAATCACATTATGCTCATCCATATGTTGTGTATTTATACTATCACTCTCAACATATAGTGTCAATAAGACTTAAAAATGAATATATTTTGAATTTTCTCAGAATATCTATGCAAAGGTTATTTTTTTGCGAGTTTTTAAGTTTGAACAAATTTTTTTGAAAAGCTAAAATTTTTTCACAAAAAGGTCAGGATAAAAATACATCCTGACCACTTTATTAGTAAATTATAGATCCATATCATTGAGCAATTTCTTTAATTCAGCCAATTCTTCCTGAGTTAGTGTTACACCCTTACCCATTTTATCATGTTCCGAAGACCAGTCCCTGATGTCATATTTAGGGTCTCTGTCATTCCAACTAACCAGATTTAATTCTTTTGACCAACCTTTATTGGTTTCTGATAAAACACCAATGTTTCTAGTTATTTCATACTTTAACTCTGACATAATACTTTTCCTCCCTTTCGAACTTGTCTCATACTAAATCATCTAACTTTTCTGCTTTAAAAGCACCAAGCATTGCAGCACCCACTACTATTCCCGCATTTCCTAACTCAGACATTTTAAAATCAGGAATGTTTACCTCTCTGCAATAAATTCTCTCCCTTAATAATTCAACCAAAGGATTTACAAGCGTATTCCCCAGCTTGCTTATTGGACCGGCTATTACAACAACCTCAGGCATAAGTAAATTAACAATATTTGCAAGACCTTCAGCAAAATAATCCAAATACTCAGAACAGAGCTTCTTTGCAGTCTCGTCACCGGCTTTGGCTGCATCAAATACTGTTAATTCAGTAATTTGAATTGTATTATCCTTTACCATACTAGCAAGTATTGAATTTGGATTTTCAGCTATTAATTGTTTAGTCTGGTTTATCAATGCAGTTGCAGACACATATTGCTCCCAGCAGCCCTTTCTGCCGCAGGTACAAGTACGCCCATTGTGGTCAATAACCATATGCCCAAATTCTGTACCCCCAAAGTTAAAACCATTGAATATGCCCCCATCAATGATAATACCTCCGCCTATTCCTACACCTACTTTTATTACAAGAGAGCTGCTTGTGCCATATGCGGCACCTAATAAATATTCTGCTATTGCAACACAATTTGCATCATTCTCAACATAAACAGGTAAATTAATATGCTTCTGTATCTCTGATCTGATATGAGCATTATTAAAGCCCAAAGTATAGTTTTTAATAACAATACCGTTTAAATTATCAATAATACCCGGGCACCCAATGCCAATATATTTGACATTTTTAAGTTCAATCGCTTCATCTTTTATTATTGTAACTACTAATGAGCAAATATCCTGAATAATATCTTCAAATGCCCTGTCCTTATTTGTAGGTACAGTATCTCTGCGGACCATTTTCCCATTCTTATCAAGAATTCCGGCTACAATGTTTTTAACCCCTAATTCAACTCCAACATAGTATTTCATAATATACGCCTCATTTTTTATCTATTAATCATATTTTGGATTATTTAAAACAAATTCATCATCTTTAAGCTGTAGTGGCATTACTGACACTACGATATGCTTATGCTTTAATAGTTCCTTCTCTATAAAGTATGTGGTATTGTTGTGCAAAATTCTATGCCACCACTTTTTTACTGCAAATTGCGGTAAAATTACCGTAATCATATCACCCTGCTGATAGTCATACTCTGTTGATTCAATAAATTTCAGAAGAGGGTCAACCACTCTTCTGAACGGTGAATACCTTATAACAATAGGTATATCAGTGTTTAATGCATGATATTTTTCTTTAATCTTTTTTTCTGCCTCTTCATCGATTACAACGCAAAATACTGTAATATTATCAGAAATTGTTTTTGCATATTTTAGTGCCCTTAAACTTGATCTGTTAACACTTGAAATTGGTACAATAACTCTATTTCTATATACTTCATGACTTATATCAAAATTTGTTATTTCTTCAGGTCTAAGCTTGAGCTGTCTCATAACAGCTCTATAATGCTTATTTACCTTAAATATTAGGAGAACTAAAAGAGGAATCAGAATTACAACAATCCATGCTCCTTCTCTAAATTTTGTAAAAGCAATTATTAAAACTACAATAGATGTAACAAAAGCACCGGTTCCGTTAATGATAGCTTTTAGCTTCCACCCGTTTCCTTTATTTCTTATCCATTTGATAAGCATACCGGTTTGAGCAAGAGTAAAAGAAATAAATACGCCTATAGCATATAGACCAATCAGGCTTGTTACTTTTGCTTTAAAAACTATCATTAAAGCTATTGCTACAATAGACAGCATTATTATACCATTGTCATAACTGAGCCTATCACCTCTCATATTGAGCTGTCGTGGTGCATAGCCTTCCTTTGCCATAAGGGAAATAAGCATCGGGAAACCGGAATAAGCTGTGTTTGCTGCCATGACCAATATTATAAAAGTTGTAGCTGTTATATAGTAAAACATAAAATTATGTCCGAATATTTCTTCAGCAATTAATACAAGCATAGCATTTCCAATCGGAACTACATGATAAATATTAGCAAGTACTGTAGTTCCACCGAAAAGTATAAGTATTATCATTGATAGTAGAAATAAGACTCTCTTTGCATACTTTGTGCTGGGATTTTTAAAATTAGGTACGGCATTACTAACTGCTTCAACACCGGTAAGGGCCGTACAGCCATTTGAAAAAGCTCTGAGCATCAATACCAGCCAGGCGATTGTTCCTAACGGTTTGCCTACTGTTATCAGTGTCGGCTCTGGAGGTACATACCCACTCTTAATTTTTACAAAACCAGAAATAATCATTACAATCATTCCAATAATAAATGCATAAGCAGGAACACCGAAAATAGTTGAGGCTTCCCTGATTCCTCTTAGATTACCAATCATCAATAAAATAACCAGACCACAGGCTATAATAACTGAATACGGTTTTAACGCCGCAAATGCAGTTGTAAACTGTTCAACACCTGAAGATATACTTACAGCAACTGTTAAGATATAGTCAACTGACAGCGCTGCGCCGGCAGTAACTCCTGCAAAAATACCAAGATTCTCTTTTGCTACAACATATGCTCCTCCCCCATTAGGGTAGCAGTCAATTACCTGCCGATAAGAAAGCATCAAAAGTAAAAGAAGACCAATAATTAAAATTGAGATTATAGAGAACTGCTTATATGCTAGCACACCAATCATCGGCAGCAAAACCATTA
>CAYQCA010000170.1:0-9377 GCA_964415835.1 uncultured Clostridium sp.
ACTAATATCCAGGAAGTTAAACTCGGTTCAGATCTGACGTTAGCTGATACTGACAATGACGGTATCAAAGACTGTGATGAAGATTTTGATAATGATGGATTAACCAATTACCAGGAGTTCAATTCAGGCAAAACCCCTACAAAACCAGGCTCAGCTGGCAATGGGATTAATGACGGCGATGAAGATTTGGATAAGGATGGTTTAACTAATTCACAAGAATTCAGATTGGGATATAATCCACTTAAGGCTGATTCCAATAGCAATGGTATTAAAGATGGAAACGAAGATCTGGATCAGGATGGATTAACAAATATTCAGGATATAAAATTAGGATATGATCCCATAAAGGCTGATACAAACAACAACGGTATAAAAGACGGCAATGAAGACCTTGACCAGGATGGATTAACTAACGTTCAGGACTTTGCATTAGGTTATGACCCTCTTAAAGCAGATACAAATAACAATGGTGTAAAGGATGCAGATGAAGATTATGATAAGGACGGTATCACTAACATTCAAGAATATCAAATAAGTACAGACCCTAAAGTACCAAACAGCCAAAATTCTTTAGATGCAGACAATGATGGTTTAACATATTTTCAGGAAATTACGTTAGGATATGCCCCAACAAAAGCTGATTCGAATAATAATGGTATTAAAGACGGAAATGAAGACCTGGATCAAGATGGTTTAACAAATGCTCAAGATTACGCATTGGGCTATGACCCAGTAAAAATTGACACAAATAATAATGGTATAAAAGATGGAAACGAAGATTTGGATCAGGATGGTTTTACAAATGTTCATGAATATCAGCTGGGAACCGATCCAAAGGTTGCAAACAATCACTATGTGCTTGATACAGACAATGACGGTTTGACATATTATCAGGAGATCGCTTTGGGTTATGATCCAGTTAAACCTGATTCCAACAACAATGGCGTTAAAGATGGAAACGAAGACCTGGATCAGGATGGTTTAACAAATGCACAGGAATACCTGCTTGGATATGACCCTGTTAAGTATGATTCCGATAATGACGGGATCAAAGATGGCAGTGAGGACCTTGATCAGGACGGACTGGCTAACTCCCTTGAATTTATTTTGGGAACCGACCCAAAAAAAGCTGATACCATTAGTTCAGCCAACCCAAATGTTGATTCTGATAACGATGGATTAACAAATGCCCAGGAAGCACTTCTTGGATATGATCCACTTAAGCCTTACACAAATAACAATGGTGTTAAAGATGGAGATGAGGATCTTGACCAGGATGGATTAACCAACTATCAGGAATTTCTATTGGGCTATAATCCCAAGGATGCAGACTCAGGTATTGCCAAATAAACTACACATAGCTTGCTCCGGCACGTTAGGTAGAATGTTCTCAAATTCTACACTAACGTGCCTTTATTTTCTCTATACCGACAAGTATTGGCGGGCAGTTTATTTGATTTACAAACTCAGATTTCATCACAGTATATTTTTTACAATCAATTGATTTAATATATTCCATTACCTCATTCTTTTCGTCAAAACCACTATCTCCCCCATAATAAACAACAATAATGATAATACCATGAACCATAAGCAAATCCAAAGCTGCTTCTATTGCAGCTATTGTAGTATTGCCCTTTGTACCTATGCTATGATCCCCACCGGGCAGATATCCAAGGTTAAACATTGCTGCTTTTATTGGTGTACATATATAATGATTTAAATTTTGATGTCCATCATTAATCAAGGACACTCTATCACTAAGTCCTTTGGCTTCTAATTTTTGTCGTGTTTTTTCCAGAGCTGTTTTTTGAATATCAAAGGAATATACCTTTCCTCTCTCGCCCACTAAATTAGCTAAAAAAACTGTATCGTTGCCGTTCCCTGCTGTACAATCAACCACAGTATCTCCGTTTAAAACTATCTTTGAGATTATTTCATGGGACTGTATCAATGAATTCTTAAGTGTACTCATAGTAAATTCTCCTGTCGAAATAACAATTATTTTAGTATTTCAAGATTTTATTAATTATGATATAATCTTACTGGCATAATTATAGGTATAATTAAACATATAATTATACTATATTATAAATTATTTTTTAGGAGAGATAAACATGGATAATCAAAATGAAATGAACAATCCAATGCAAGGCGCTCCATATAACTATGGCGGTTACAATCAACAAGGCAATTTATTCTCTATAATTGATTCACTTTCAGGCTGGATGAAGTTTATGGGTGTTTATTCGATAATAGCCGGCGCTATAAGCTGCCTGGGTATTATTACAGCTGCTATTGGTATTCCTATGATATTTGCCGGATTAGGTCTTAACAGAGCGTCAGAATCCTTAAAACAATATAAGGCAAATAATAATCAATATATCCTTAATGAAGTTTTTACAAACATGAATAAATATTTTAAAATACAAGGTATTTTAATTATTATCGGACTGGTTGTATCTGTGATTTCAATAATAATAGCTACAGTTATAGCAATTGCTGCGGTTAATACATTTACTTATTATTAATAAGTAAAGAATTATAGAAGACTTTCCAGTTCTTTTTCCGAAAGTCTTCTCCACTTTCCTTCCTGCAAATTATTTAGAGCTATAGGTCCTATTGATATTCTCTTCAGAGTTATTACTTTATGGCCAATAGCTTCACACATTTTCCTGACCTGTCTGTTCTTACCCTCATGGATAGTTATCCGAACCAGCGAATTATTGTTCGGCTCGACTTTTTTCAGAATAAAAGTCGCCGGCGAAGTAATATAGTCTTCAATTTTTTAATTTCTTCATCAGAAGGAACACCTTTAACCAAAGCTTCATATACTTTATTTATTTCGTGTTTCGGATGAGTAAGCTGATATGTAAATTCTCCATCGTTTGTAAGCAATATTAAGCCTGAAGTATCATAATCAAGACGTCCGACCGGATATAATCTCTTTTCAATATCTTTAACAAGATCAAGTACAGTTGGTCTTCCAAATTGATCCTTTGCAGTTGAAACATACCCTACCGGTTTATTTAGAGCTATATAAACCTTTTCTTCCTGTATCCCTACAGTTTTGCCATCCACAATAACAAGGTCATTTTCATTAACAGTAACACCCATATCTGTAATAACAGTATCATTTACTTTTACTCTTCCCTGTTTTATTATTTCTTCAGCAGCTCTTCTTGATGCAATACCTGCATGAGCCAGATACTTCTGTAGTCTCATAGTTGTCATTTGTCAAATCCTTTGCACAATTTTTGTTATAACTCTATTTTATAGTCCAATGATTTAGGAGTCAATAAAATAAATGAGAGTAGTCAAACGGGGACATTCCTCTAAAATGAGGTGTCCCCGTACTTTGAAAGCGAGAATTAAATCTCGTATCTTATAAAATTTTATTCATCCTCTTCATTTTTCTTCTTACTATATTCTTTATTTTCCTTGTGCTCTTTATGCTCTTCTTTCCTTTTTGAAAGCTTTGAATTCATTAAATCATTCGCTTTTTCAAGTAAACCGGGAACTAAATCCAACATTTTATCAACTGATGTATTAACATTTACTGGTAACAGCTTTACATGATTTTCACCGCATACCATAAATGCTACAGGACTTATTGAAACCCCGGCACCACTGCCTCCTGCAAATGGAAGCTTACTTTCATTTTGATCTTCTGAACGTTCATTTGATGAGTTGCCGGAATTATAATCTCCTCCGCCTGCTGCAAATCCAAAACTAACTTTTGATATAGGAATAATCACTGTTCCGTCAGGAGCCTGGACAGCATCTCCAACAATTGTATTAACGTCCACCATTTCTTTAATACTCTGCATTGCTGTAGTCATTAGACCCTCTATTGGATGATCTGACATCATTATCACCGCCTTTTTTATTTTTTAAGTACCAAACTAAAAATTCTTTGCACATAAGTATAATATTTACAATTTTTAGGCTAAATATACAATTAAAATCTATATTGAATTTTTTCTCATTAAAGCTAGCCTCTATCTTAATATCTGTATTTTTAACCCTGCCTTCGTCAAATATAACCACCGGAATCAAAGAGCTGATATTCCATAGTATTCCGTAAAGTATGGCGGTCTGACCTGCATTACCTGTCCCTTCTTTCACATGTAGTTTGAAATCTTTTACTATAAGACTTCTTTTAAAAAGTTTTAACAAAACTTTAAAACTCAGTTTTAACTGGTCCAAGTCTCTTTTCTGTTTAACTCTTTTAGCTTTATCATTTTTATTCTTTTTATCTCTTGGAAATATCATTATTTTTCTAACAGAAAAACGGCTAAAAAGATATATTGTAACAAACGCAGAGAAAACAGAGCCTTCCAGCTTCAAGGAAAACCCAATTGTCAGCCTGCATTGAAGTATTATTATTGTCAGTAATAGTAATGATATAAAAACAGCTAAAAAAACAACCAAGAGTGAAATCACCACCTCTTGGTTATTTTGGACATTTTATTATATTTTCAATCATTTATGCCGTTAATTTCTTCTTCAATTTCAGTCAGTTGTTCCAAATTAAGTTCACTAAGATCCTGAATATCCAGAAGAGGGAGGTCTCTTAAAGATTTAAACCCAAAACATTTTAGAAATTCATCTGTTGTTTCATATAACCTGGGTCTACCAGGGACATCAAGCTTTCCCGCTTCTTTGATCAGATTTCTTTCAAGCAATCTCGTTACAGCACTATCGGAGTTTACCCCTCTAATTTGTTCTAATTTGGCTCTTGTGATAGGCTGATTATATGCAATAATTGACAGGACTTCGTATGCTGCCTGTGAAAGAGCTTGCTTTTGCCTTATTTGATACAACTTAGTAACATATTCAAAATATGCGGGATTTGAACACATCTGGTATTTGTCATTAATTTCTCTTATTATAACACCTCGATTTGCGTTGTTATAATTATCCATCATATTCTTTAATATGTTTCTGGCAGTCTTTTTGTCCAACTCAAGTATCTCGCATATTTTTTCTAGCGGAACAGCGTCTCCATAGGAAAAAATAAGACTTTCAATTATATTTTCAATTGTACTGATATCCATCTGTAATAAAAACCCCCAAAAGTGTTTAAAATTCTTTCACGTTTTCTTCTATATCATCATATAGCTCATAATGATTGTCTTCATTTTCCGAATTGCTGATAACATTGATGTCATCAAACTGTTGTTTTTGTTCTATCCTCACCTTTTTCATCTTAGCAAGTTCAAGAATAGCCATAAATCCGGTGACCACCTCTGTTTTTGACTTGATTTTTAAAGAGAAAAGTTCAGAAAATTTAAAAGAAAACTTATTTATCAACTGCTTTATAACCTCTCTCATTTTACTTTTAAGAGATACCTTTTCATGCTCTATGAGTTTGGTAATATTCTTTGCCCCTACATTGATTTTCTTTTTATTTTCAATAAGAAGCTTCAAATATTGTTGTCTGAGTATCTGCGGGTCAATCTCCAGGATTTCTTCCCGAGCAGGGATATTCAAGCTCTCCGGAAGTCTGAATACAACTCTGTCCCACATTTTTTCCATTTGTCTTAATTCAGTTGTGAATTCCTTATATCTCTTGTACTCAATTAATCTTCTTACTAATTCCTCTCTGGGGTCCAATTCTTCTTCCTTTTGTTCCTTTTTATCAGGAAGAAGTGTTTTTGATTTAATATGTAAAAGAGTTGCAGCCATGACAAGAAATTCACTGGCAACTTCCAAATCCAACTGCTGCATGGCATATAAATAATCTAAATATTGATCTGTAATTTCGTTTATCGGGATATCATAAATATCCACCTTATTTTTCTCAAACAGGTGAAATAGTAAGTCAAAGGGGCCTTCAAAATTGTCTAGTTTAAGTGTACAAGCTTTTGTAAGAGAACTTTCCATCATTACCACCTAAAAATTATGTTTTCTATCATCCAAGCTTTATCTATCTTATCATAAATCGGGCAATAATTACAATAAGGTTAAGCTTGTAGACTTTTATCCTATCTTAACGTAAAATAATATAACAATAAATAATGTTTTGCCAGAGTTGGCGTGGAGGTTTTTATGTTTGATTTTAACAGTGGTTATTTCGTATATAAATTAATGATTATACCAGGGATTCTTCTTGGTTTTGTATTTCATGAGTTTGCTCATGCAAAAATGGCAGTTAAACTTGGTGACCCTACACCAAGGCTTCAAGGAAGACTTACTTTGGATCCAAGAAGTCATATTGATTTAATCGGCTTTATAATGATAATTTTTGTTGGCTTTGGTTGGGCAAAACCCGTTATGACTGACAGACGGTATTATAAGAATCCGAGAAGAGATGATATTCTGGTTTCAATTGCAGGGCCATTTACTAATTTAATAATAGCAGTACTTTTTTTGTTATTGTTAAAATTGGTATATGTATTTAACTTGTTTTCAGGCAGTCCGGCTCTTGAGGTAGTTATAAAAACAATGTTCAAGGCTTCAGCAGAGATTAATGTATTACTATTTGTACTTAACTTATTACCATTTCCTTTTTTCGATGGGTACCATGTCATTACGAATTTGTTTAATACCTGGAAGTACAGATTTTTTAATATTTTAGAGCAATATGGAATGATAATCTTTATACTACTTGCCATCAGCGGTGTGTTTGGTAGAATTATCAGCCCGTTGGTAGAGATTGTTTTCGTATTTTTAGTTAACTTAATTTTTTAGACTATAGTACTGAAGTACCAAGTAAAAGGAGAGCTTTACGCTCTCCCTAGGCTAAACCATCTGACCACAAGTCTGGAAAATAAATTCTTAAAGGATATCTTATCAATATTACCACATGCTACCAAATCAAATCTTCCAACTTCATTTCCATCCAGTTTGTAAATAACGTCTCCTACTTTTTGATTTATCTTTACAGGTGCAGTAAGCTCAGGTAGAAGTTGAATTTCCTTCTCTATTTTGCCCTTTTCACCTTTCTCAATCAAAACTCTTGTATCATCTGCATAAGCGGCTCCGACACTAAGCTTAGTACCTTTTTTTACAGATATGTTTGCCACCATCTCACCTTTTTTATCCATACTTACTGCTTCGTAATTGGCAAATCCATAATCCATAAGTTTTCTGGATTCAGCAAATCTGGTATTTGAATCAGGTTCTCCCAAAACTACTGATATAAGCCTCAGGTTATTTCTTTTTGTTGTTGCAGTAAGATTAAAACCTGCTTTATTAGTAAATCCTGTTTTTAATCCATCTGTATTTGCATAAAAGTGAACTAATTTATTTGTATTGTCAAGGTTGAATGTTCCATTTCTAAACTTATCCCGCCATGTTCCAGTATATTTTAGTATTTTGGGATGTTTCACAACAAGCTCACGGGACATTAATGCGACATCATGAGCTGAGCTATAACCCTCGTCATTTAACCCTGTACAATCAAGGAACTTAGTATCTTTCATTCCAAGTTCCTCAGCCTTTACATTCATATCCGCAACAAAAGTTTCTTCACTTCCACTTACCTTTTCTGCCAAGGCTACAGTTACATCGTTAGATGAATGTATTGCCAAAGCTTTCAGCATTTCGTCTACGGTAAATTCTTCTCCGGCTTCCAAATATGCTTGCGAACCACCCATTCCTGCAGCATATTCAGATACGCTGACTTTATCTTCATAAGAAAGCTTTCCTGAATCAATTGCTTCCATTATCAATAGCATTGACATTACCTTTGTAACACTGGCAATAGGCACTTTTTCATGACTGTTGTTTTCGATAAGTATTTTTCCTGAAGCAGCATCCATAAGCACCGAGGATTTTGCCTTTAAATCCAGTACGTTGGTTTTAGAAATTATCTTTGTTACTGCCACATCATCGTACTTTGCCGAAGCTTCTACGGCAGCCTCATCAAAGTCAGCCAAGACAGTAATTGGTGTCAATGAAAAAAACAAACCTATGATTAATAAAATTGCTACTATTGATTTAACTTTCACCAGGGGTCCCTCCAATAAAACTATACGCAATATTCGTCCTAGTTAATTGTTATGCAAGACCCCTGCGCAATATTTCTTTTTTAACCAAAAATTATTTTTTTACATTTCCGCTGCTATCAACATATGCCAATATTAACGGCTTCCAATCAGGTTTATCATCGCTGAAATGTATAGCACTATCCATCAAAACACAAGCCTCTTGAATTTTATCCTCTTTATTGGTATATAAAGTTGCAATAACTTCACCTTTTTCTACTTTATCCCCGGTCTTTTTATTGATTACAATGCCGGCGGCATAGTCAATACTGCTTTCCTTAGTTTCTCTTCCGGCGCCTAATACCAATGATGCGATACCTATTGTGTCAGTCTTCATAGATTCAATATACCCTGATTTTGGGGATATATAGTTATATGTGTGAGTGACCTGTGGGAATAGGCTGTAATCATTAATAACATCTTTATTTCCGCCCTGTTTCTCAATTAACTGGGCAAGCTTTTCAATGGCCCTACCGCTTTCTACCGCCTCAATAACCATTTTTCTGCATTGATCAATATTTCCGTTACCGCTTACCTCAAGCATTCGGGAAGCAAGTTCAAAAGATACCTGTTTTAAATCCTCTGGCCCTTTGTTTTTGAGGGTTTCAATAGCCTCAATTATCTCCAGAGAATTACCCACTGCATGGCCCAAAGGAATATCCATATCTGTAACTACAGCCACTGTAGGCCTGCCTGTATTAGCCCCAATCCTGACCATTTCTCTGGCCAATTCAATTGAATCTTCCAGTGTTTTCATAAATGCACCGCTGCCTGTTTTAACATCAAGTACTATTCGGTCAGCTCCTGAAGCAAGCTTTTTACTCATAATACTGCTTGCAATGAGAGAAATATTATTTACAGTTGCAGTAACATCTCTAAGAGCATACAGCTTTTTATCCGCGGGAGCCAGATTACCTGTCTGACCTGCAATTGATATTCCAATTTCTTTTACATCCTCTATAAATTTTTCTCTTGAAATACTGGTATTAAAACCGGGTATAGATTCCAGCTTGTCAATAGTTCCACCGGTATGGCCGAGTCCCCTGCCGGACATTTTAGCTACAGGTATTCCGCAGGCAGCAACGATTGGTGCGAGAATAAGAGTTGTCTTATCTCCTACTCCTCCAGTGCTATGCTTGTCTACTTTAATTCCAGGTATTTGAGATAAATCAATCTTCTCACCGGAATTTGCCATAATATTTGTAAGGTCAGCAGTTTCCCTTTCATTCATTCCTCTGATAAAAATTGCCATAAGAAGTGCAGCTGCCTGATAGTCAGGAGTTTTGTTATTGCAGTATTCTGTAATAAAATAGCTGATTTCTTCAAAGCTAAGTTCAAAACCATCACGCTTTTTCTCGATAATGTCATACATTCTCATAATAA
>CAYQCA010000171.1:0-9326 GCA_964415835.1 uncultured Clostridium sp.
AGGCCTTTTCAGTGAGATCAGGGACCGACTCCAGGCAACCGCCTCCATCGTAACCAGTGAAACGTTGAACAGCACTGATCCATTTGACCCGGAGATGTACAAATGTGTGCTGGATCAAATGTGTATGTCCTCAGGAGTCAGGTTGCTGTTCCACAGCATGGTACTGGGTGCTGAAATGGAAGGCTCCCGTATTAGAAGCATCCAGGTAGCAACCAAACAGGGAATAATAAACTTAAGTGCCAACGTGTTTATTGATGCATCGGGAGATGGGGACCTGGCGGTCGCCTGCGGTGCACCGTTTGAAAAGGGTATTGGAGATCAGAAAGCCATGCCTCACACATTGACCATCTCTATCGGTAATGTAGACACAGTGGCCTTTGGCAAAATCTATGGCGGCGTAAATGAAACCGGAATGTTAAAGGCAGACGGCTTTTTTGAAAAAGAAATAGCCAAAGCCCGTGAGCTGGGAGAATGGGATATTCTGCGCAAGGACACCTCTATGCTCTGGTCCAGCCCGTATAACAACAGCGAAGTATTCTTCAATGTCACAAGAGTACCGGAAAAGGATGCGACCGATGTTTGGCAGCTGTCGGAGGCTGAATTGGAAGGCCGACGTCAGGCCATACAGGTATTAAAATTTCTAAAGAAGTACATAACAGGTTTCGAAAATGCGTACTTGGGACGGTTGGCCCCACAGATCGGTATCCGCCAATCCAGACAGATTTTAGGGGATTACTATATCACCGAGCAGGACATCAATGAATACAGGCAATTTGAGGACGTAATCGCCCAGGGAAATTACGGTATTGACATACACCATCCCGTGGGAATGGGATCGGAGCAGCAGAAAATACCAGAGGGCTATCACTATGATATTCCCTACAGAGCATTGCTTCCAAAAGGCGTGGATAACCTGCTGACGGCGGGCCGTTGTATCTCTGGATCACCCAGGGCAATGGCAGCTTACCGGGTAATGTCAATTGTAACAGCCATCGGAGAGGGTGCGGGAACCGCAGCAGCGCTGTGTATAGCTAAGAAGGTGGAACCGAGGGAAATGGATGTGAAACTGTTGCAAGACAGATTGGTAACTCAGGGAGCTTGTCTGGAATAGTGACAAAAAAGAAGGGACGGTTTTTCGACTCGGAAAAATTCCAAATCGAAGAACCGCCCCTTCTTCTGGTTTAAAATTCATTTACATTTGCTCAACATTATATTTCGCTCCCAAAAGGAGGTTCAAAAGGTTGTTATTCCCCGTCATAAGAGAGGCGTCCACAACAACAAAATATTTGCCTCCAGTTTTGAAAAACTTCTTTATACCATCTGCTGTCTGCTTACTTCGCTCTGACAGCATCTTATTGTAGCTGTCAGATAAGACTGTGTTGTCATCGAAATCAGGAAGCAGTAATTCTTCCATACCATCAGTATCGCCATCCTTCCAGGCAGTATATAATTTATCCACAGTGCCGGGATAAGATTCAATATTATTTAATGTATTCTCCAATTTTGCAGTCTGTATAAAATACGATTGCGTACCCATGAGTCTATATTGAAGTGTCAGCGTCTCTAGTTTTAATATTTTTTTCTTATCTTTTTGCGCCTTCCCGATAAAATACGAACTCATACCATTTAGTTCATATTTAGTATAGGAATCTGTAACCATGTTTAGAATCAGGCTTTCAATTACCCAGGGCTTAAATATGTTATAGTCAGATAGCGACTTTTTGTTATTTGTATATTTTTTAATAAGCTCATCGGCCTTTTTATATGAATCTGGTGAAATTACTTTTTCGATTGAGGTTTGCTCCAATAAACCAAACTTTAGTAGAGAGGCAACTGCTTGCTTATTTAAAGCATCTGAAATTTGGAGATCAACAACTAATTTGTCGCACTGTGAATAAGCTGATTCTATTTTAGCATTTAGAGGATAGATATCCTTAGCAGAAACACTAACGGCTCCAAGCAGGTAGACAATATTCTTACCGGTTGAATCACCCTTTGGAGTGACCTTCCACATGTATGTTTTATTTGAAGAGGCAGAACTGCCTGATTGCTGTGCGCTGACAGTAACCGTAGAAAGTATAAGACAAAGAATTATCAAAAAAGAAAAGAAGTATTTCGAATGTTGTTTATTGATTTGCATACTAACCTCCGAAGTCTTAAAAAAAGTATTTATGAGATACTATATTAAGAAAAGGCAGAATATATGACAAATACAAAACTGAGGCCAGCTAGATTGTGAAGTGAAGAACCGTCCCCAAATTCACAAAGTTATCCACAGTGTACCAGAGCATAAAACAAGGTTATTCACAGACTTATGCACATTATCCACAAATCGCTTTTAACATAATAACAGTCGGTATATACCGGCTAAAACCCTTGATTTCAAGCATGTATAGAAAAGAATACAAGATAAATAACAGACTGTTTAACATATCCACATTGTTGATATTAACAAGAAATTCAGAGGTTATCAACAGTCTATGTTAAAAAAATCATGAACATAAAAAAAAGTGGGGATAAAAAACCCCACTATGCTCTCGAATATTCCACAGTTCTGCCCCAAAACAATTTCGGGAAAACATGACTTATTCAACATCCTCATCTTCAACTAATTCATCATCCAAAAGGTCATCGTCCGGCTTGAACTTCTTGTCGGTATCTTCTAATCTTTCTTGATAATCATCAATCAAATATTCTGCATCAGACTTGCTCATATTATCAAAATTAAGATCACTGATATCCTCGTTCAATTGCTCCGCAAGCTCTTTAATGTAATCAACTTGCTGAGGGGTAGCTAACTCAACCAATGATTTAATATGCTGATCACACTTCTTGTTAGTACAACTTCCATTAATTTTTAAAGATCCACATTTGTTACAAAACTCCATAAAGATATCACCTCGCAAATTATCGCTTCACTTAAAAAATAAATTTTATCATATACTATAATACGTGGTAATTATTTCAATGTAAATATATAATTTATTATTTTTTAAATTAATATGATAATAATACTGGCTATAGCGAATAATTGCAAGTATTACCCTAAAAATACTACTTAGAAAATACTTATTTTTCAGCTATTCTGTGGAGCAGCTTCCCAACTTGCTTGTAAAGCAGGAAAGTAATAATTGAGTTTAGCCCTGCTTTCATTAAATTAAAAGGAATCAGTACAGGAACAATCATCTTTACAACTGCTGAAACAGGCGTATTCATAAATAATGGAGCAAAGACCAGGTTAAACGGAATCATAACTGCGGTCATGGCGATAGAACCACAAATCAGACCTATAACAGCTGTTTTCTTAGTTTTCTTCCTTGAATAAATCGCTGCGGAGGTACCAACTAATGCTGACGCTGCGAAAATATGCATTAGCATACCAATCCATCCACTGCCAGTGCTAACTGTTAATGCCTGCACTACGGAAGTAAAAATTGCCAGAACTATACCGGCAACAGGCCCATAAATGAATCCACCAATCAGTATAGGCACATCACTGGCCTCATACTCTAGAAACGGAGCCGGTGGGAATGGAAATCTCAGCGGCGAGACAACAAGGATAATCGAAATTGCAATCAGAATCCCCATTGTTACTAATTTTTTAATACTACTTCTTTGCATACAGAAAAACCTCCTAAAGTTAAATGATTTTCGCGTATGAACCGGTCAAAGAAATAAAAAGCTCTGCGAAAAAAATTCACAGAGCAAATACGGCCTTTTAAGCGCCAATTCTTCTTCCATCCAGACTGTACTGTCGGCCACGGAATCTCACCATGTCATGCAAAAAGCTCGCGGGCTAATGCTATAATGCAAACTGCATTTGTGCATATTACCGCCGGTAGGGAGTTTCACCCTGCCCTGAAGATACGCAATATTAATTTGTTAAAATGTTTCTACAAGGATTATATAACATTGTAAAATCTGAGTCAACGAAAAATAAAATAAATTCATAAGGAATATTCAAGCTAAATGTGGTAAAATTTATATTAATGTAATCACAGTCTTTAAAACCACTCAAGAGGAGGATTCTTATGAAGGTACGTAAAGCAATAATACCGGCTGCAGGACTTGGAACAAGATTTTTGCCGGCAACAAAGGCTCAGCCTAAAGAAATGATTCCTATAGTTGACAAACCCACAATACAATATATAGTCGAAGAAGCTGCTGCTGCAGGTATTGAAGATATACTTATTATTTCAGGGAGAAACAAAAGGGCCATAGAAGACCATTTTGACAAATCCTATGAATTGGAAGAGGAGCTTCACAGAAAAGGCAAGGCCGATCTTTTAAGTGTTGTAGAGGACATTTCAAATATCGCAAACATTCATTATATCAGGCAAAAGGAAGCAAAGGGATTGGGTCATGCAATTTACTGCGCCAAGTCCTTTATTGGCGACGAACCCTTCGCAGTTTTACTTGGGGATGATATAGTTGATTCAAAAACGCCATGTATTAAACAGTTAATGGATGTGTACAGCGAGTACCGTACAACAATACTGGGTGTACAGAAAGTACCTATTCAGGACGTAACAAAATATGGAATAATCGCAGGAAATCAGATAGATGAGAGAGTATACAAAGTCAAAGGGCTGGTAGAAAAGCCGGATATTGACCAGGCTCCGTCAAATATAGCTATACTGGGAAGGTATATTATATCTCCAAGAATTTTCGAGTTTCTTGAAAAGGCTACTCCTGGTAAAAACGGAGAGATTTGGCTTACAGACGCACTTCAACAGTTAATGGAAAAGGAAGCGATGTATGCCTATGATTTTGAAGGTGACAGATATGATGTTGGAGATAGAATAGGCTTCCTAAAAGCAACCGTAGAGTTTGCACTGAAGCGTGAAGATCTGTGTAATGATTTTACAGCTTATCTGAAGGGAAAACTGGAGCAGATACCGTAAGAAAGTGAATTGACCAAAATATCAGAATTCTGATATAATAGTATCATAAATTTTGATAATAAGGAGTGCAATCCATATGCCCAATATTAGACCCATATCTGATCTCAGAAACAATGCAAATGATATCTCTGAGTTTTGCCACAAGGAGCGTGAACCGGTTTTTATTACAAAAAACGGTGTTGGCGATATGGTAGTTATGAGTGTTGAAACATACGAGCGCCAGCAAGCTCTACTAAAATTATATACTAAACTTGCAGAATCAGAAGCAGAAATAGCAAATGGTGATGAGGGAGAAGACTTTTTTGAAGTTGCAAGAAAGCTGAGGAACAGCGTGAATGGAAAAGTATAAAATAATAATTTATTCCTCAGCAAAAAGTGACTTAGAGGAGATTATTGACTATATTAATTCGTTGTCTGAGACTGCTGCTTTAAAGCAATACGACCATATAATAGATAAAATTGCAAGTCTCTCTGAAATGCCGGAACGGTGTCTATTTCTAAAAGATCCCCATTTAAAGCTTAAAGGATACAGGACACTTAATGTAGATAACTATTTAGTTTTCTTTGTAATCAAGGGAGAAAAAGTACAAATACGTCGTATACTCTATGGTAGACGAAATTATGAATGGCTGTTGTAAAATCCAAAATGGCAAAGCTGGCTTTGCCGCATAAAAATCAAGTCGGTGCAAGCATTTTGCACCGACTTTTCTAAACTATTCACTATTCATTTTTCACTATTCACTTAAAATGAATTAAACTGATACGTAATAGTATTTCCCTTTACTTTAACTGCGCAGAACTTTGCAGCGCTCTTGTTTTTGTCACTAAAACCTTCAACATCAAATCCGGCAGTTGATATGTATTTAACTCCCTGGTCCATGTAGCTTGAATTTGTAGGACCATTGTAGAATACCCATACATTTTTACCTGTCTTTTTCTGATAATCTGTCAGCGTATTCTTCAAAAGTGAAGCTTCCTGAGCATCGCTGAAATTTGAAGGATTTTGTTGAAGGAATACAAATATATTATTGCCTTCAAAAGAGTTCAGCTGATTTTGTAACCAGAACCATTGCTCTGAGTCAGTATACCTTAAACCACCCTTTTTGGTATCAAGCTGAATCAGCCTGTTACCGTTATAGTCCAGAGCTTGATATTTACCTGTTGTGGACAAATGTGGAACCTTCGTTTTATTTGCGGCAAGACCATCACTTGCTCCAACCAATACAGATGCCTGCAAATACTTGCTTATCCTGTTTGAAAGATTGGTTAGCATTGTAGTCTGAACCACATCAGTTTCTGCAGTGTATGCTTTTGATTGCCCGAATACGGAGAAAGACATTGAATCCGAGCCTGAAACAGCATGGTCCTTATAGCTTTCGTCTTTTGGCACCGTTGTTTTCGGAACAGTTTTCATATCAACTTCAGGATAACCGGTATAAATCATTGTCAGATTATCGAAATATACATTTCCTGATGCTTTTTGCTTTGTGGACTGAACTGCAAATACATTTGTTACTGTTTTAGGATTATTAATATCATCCAATGGAACAGTTAGGTACTTCCATCCTGTCCAGGTTATACCTTTTGCAAAATATTCACTTTTATAGTTACCCTTTGCGTCAAGTACTGTAGCACCTATCCAAACAGGCTTTTTAGTAGAACTGTAAACCCATACACCCAGAGCTGTTGTCTTTGAATCAAGAGTATAACCGCCATTTGGGAAATTCAAGTATGCAGCTCTATTGTTTTTGAGATCCTTCGTAAAATCATAAGTGAGCTTTGCAGAAAACTTCTTTGATTTATATACATTGGTTGCCTGGGCGTATTTAGCCGAAACATTTTTTGAGGATGTTTCGAGTTTTATGCCGGCGGTATCAAAGTTTTCTATAATCTTAGTCATTCCAGGTGTCAAAATGGATACCGGGCAGGAAACAGTAGTTTTTCCCAAGGATGCAGAGACATAGCCGGTACCTTTTTCACCTGCAGTGAATACATTTGTTGCTAATGTTCCGACATTTCCACCCACACTCCACTTCACATTGGCAGGCGGAATGCTGGCCATGTAGCCGTCTTTACTCCAGCCCTTTAAAGCGAAGGTTGTCTTCTCTCCGGGAGCGGTATTAAGCTTATCAATGTTAAGTTCCAGCTTTACAGGCTCACTCAATACTGTAATCGTATACTTGCCGATTACACTGTCACCGAGCTTTGCAGTGACAACGGCCTCGCCGGCAGAGGTAGGATAAAGCACATTATTTTTGAATGTTCCCTTAACACCTTCTACAGACCACTGAATGTTGTCAGGGTTGATGTTGACAGGGTTCAGGTATTTATCCAGGCCTCTTGCTGTAAAGGCACGAAAGCTGTTGACAAATACATAGTCTTCATAAGCACTAACAACAAGTGAATCAACAGGCCCTTTTGGGGCAATTGAGAATATTCCCAGTCCGCTTGTGACACCTCTTTCAAATCCGTCGGAAGGTGTGTTAACGGTACTTATACCGGTAGTTCCTAATTTTCTGGAAACCATGGTTGTGGACCCGCCCCCATCCAGATTAATAGCATTTGTACAACCAAGCTCCTTCATGTATTCAGCCAATTCAAACTGCGTCATACCAATACTTTTGCTGGTCCTTCCATCAACAGCGACCACTATGAGATTCTTACCATCAGCAGATGTTCCTATAGCTGTACGTGGCTGTCTAGAATTTACTGCCGTTGAATCAGTAAAGGTGCTTGCAATATTACCATCCTTTACAAGCAATGAACCTCCTGTAAGTGCCATCTGCATATTACTCGCATCCACATTCAGTGTGATTTCATAGGATACAGGGTCTCCTACCTTGAATCTTTCCAGAATAGCATTAATATGGCTTCCGGCAGCTAATACCACATAGCCGTTCTCCGGTATTTCCACACTAGGCTTGTTCTGGCTGAATTCTTTTACAATACCGTCTTGAACTATCATCTCAAGCCATTCAGGATACTTTGCTGTGGCACCGGGTGTAGTTTTACCCCATTTTCTATCGATAATCTGCAGGCCATTGAAATTCCCATTGGTTCTATTATATGTGGCTACAAATCTTCTCTCCCCGGTCGGAGTTATAAGTTCTATTTTGGTGTCCCAGTATGTAAATAGTGCATTATTGGCCTTATCTAAAGAGAAGGTTGCCAAATCAGTATTGTTTCTGTAAGCGGCTATGTCATACTGACCTGAAGAAATCACAGGACCATAAGCGTAACCTTTGTTGCCGACACCGTAATCGAAAAAGCTCCCATTGACTGCCGCTAATGCGCCGCTGTCTTTGGCTAGATTTTTTACGGTTGAAGTAACTACTGTAGATTCCTTGTTAATAATACTGTCCACTTTAACATTTTCATTTGACAAGTCTACCCGCAACACATGGGAACTTATCCAGCCGCTTGTGGTAAACCTGTTATAGTTTTCAAGAACAACTCCGGAAGTAACCATTTCAGATTCAACCGTTTGATTAATTACTCTCGGCGCTGCAAGTGCAACGTTGCCAAAAGTGGCCAGCGAGATAGCAAGTGTCACCAGGATTGCCAGACTTTTTCTTATGTAATTTTTCATTCTTTAAATAACCCCCAACAATAAATTAAAAATAAACTTCGCATTACTCATGCCAGTCGTCAATACCTGACCTCTTGATTGCCCCAAAAAGAGTACTCTTTATATCTCTATTATCCTTTTGAAGTTCAAAAATCAGATCTTTGATATACTGGCGTTTTGTTTGGCCATCAATATGACATGGACTTTTTACGATAGGGAACTCTCCCTTTTTAGCATAGGCTTTGATATCCTTTTCCTCGGTATAGATAAGTGGACGTATCAGATATAAGTCTTTTTTGTCCAGATAGGTTACGGGAGAAAATGTATGTATTCTGCCTTCGTAAAATGTACTTAGCAGTAACGTTTCGATGACGTCATCTCTGTGATGACCAAGAGCTACCTTGTTACAGCCAAGCTTCTTTGCAACATTGTGCAAAGCGCCTCTTCTTAGATTTGCACACAGAGAACAGGGGTTTTTTTCTTGCCTGATCTCAAAAATAATTTTTCCGATTAGTGTTTCCTCAACTGTATAATTAACGCCAAGTTGGCGGCAATATTCAGAAACGGGAGTAAAATCAGCATTTCCTATACCCATAGTCAGGCTGATTGCCTCAATCTCAAACTTCTTTGGATAAAAATCTTGTAGCTTTCTCAATGTAGCAAGTAGAGTCATGCTATCTTTGCCACCGCTAACACCTATCGCAATTTTATCGCCTTCTGCTATCATGTCATAGTCTTGAATAGCCCTTCTAACCTGCCCTAAAATATGCTGTATAGACACCACCTCTTTTTAACTAAATTATAGAAAAATGAGTGTAACATATCAAGAGATATTACTTTTCAATTGTGTTACA
>CAYQCA010000172.1:0-9311 GCA_964415835.1 uncultured Clostridium sp.
ATATTTTAATGCATAATATACAAAAGCCTTATGAAGCTTTGTTTTCTTCAACACTCTTAAAATACATTCAATATTCTCTTTTTTTGAAATATCGATAATACTGTTAATAAACAGTATTATTTCCTCTTCCGGCTGTTTTTCTACAATATTAATTATTTGATCCAATGCCATTTCCAGTTCCCAAGGATTAGCTATCTTTATTAATTCTAAATAATGAATTAAGGCATCTTCAGGCCTCTCCTGCTTCTGTCTTATGTACCCCAGTTTATAATATGCATCACCCAACGCCCCAATAAATTTATTAACATATGGTTCTGAATAATTTTTATTTAATTCAATTGCATTAAGGAGCCAGTCATAGCTTGCCTGATAATCACATCCCCTTAGTTTTTCTACTCCAAGCATATAGCTGTGAACCGGAAGCTCGGGGTATGTATTATATGCTGTTTCAAGAAGACTATCAATTTCCTGTTGAGAGAACTTGTCCCTATTTCTTGCCATCATTACATACATTATCTCATAGGAATTAATCATATTTGTTCTTAGCTTTATAACCTGCTCAACATCCTTTTGGCTGATAAATAGTTTATAAAACTTTATTGCCTCATCAATATTTCCTATATTACTATTTTCTCTGAAAAGATAAAAATACAGTTCAGTTGAAACATTTGTCCCTTCTGAGTACAGCTTATATAAAATATCCAGGTTTCTCTTGGATTTTATTTCAATTAAACTATCTGCATATCCTGAGTGAAATATTTCTATATCCGTTCTTTTATGTAAAAGCATATTTTTTCTACTGTTAAATATATCTTCATGAATGCTTCCTATGTACCTTATATCTGGAGAATTTCTAAAAATGCGAGTTACATTACCCCTATGTCGGATCTTTTCATCGACAATATCATAGTCACACATCGTTGTCACAATTACATCCTCATTTTTATCTACCTTCATAAGCACAGATTTAAAAAAGGCTCTTTTAAGCTTAGGTACAAACCACTCATCCGCATCTAAAAAGATAATCCAATCACCCTTCGCGTGCTCAAGCGCATAGTTTTTGGCAACTGCAAAATCATTGCACCACTCAAAAGTAAGAACCTTTGCGCCTAATGACTTACATATTTCAACAGTATCATCTGTTGAACCGGTATCAACGATTATTATTTCATCTACGGCATCACGATAACTTTCTATTGATCTTTTAATATTTCCGGCCTCATTTTTAACAATTGAACAAGCAGATATCTTCACAATTGACCTCTTTGATTTTTAATATATTATATCATTCTACAAAAAAGAATAAAATGTAAAAAAATGAATCAATAAATTTAAAAAGGCAAAGGCTTTAAGCCGTTGCCTTTTTCTAAACTTATTATTGCAATAATTGGAGAACACTCTGTGGCTGTTGATTTGCCTGAGCAAGCATTGCCTGAGCTGCTTGAGTAAGAATGTTATTCTTAGTGAACTCAGTCATTTCTTTAGCCATGTCTACATCACGGATACGTGACTCGGAAGCCTGCAGGTTCTCAGAAGCTGTATCCAAATTGCTGATAGTGTGTTCAAGTCTATTCTGAATTGAACCAAGTGAAGATCTTTGACTTGATACCTTTGTTATAGCATTGTTGATAGTTTCTATAGCAGTAGCTGCACCAAACTTGGTTGAAATATCAATATCATCAACGCCAATAGCCTCAGCTCTCATATCCTTCATAGATACAAACATAGTCTGACCTGAGTTTGCACCAATCTGAGCCATAATCGAACTATCGAGCTCGCTGCTTGCATCCTCGTATTTGCTTAATACGATTGTAATGCTGTCTCCAACCTTCATACCTGTGTCAAGACCTGAGGTTAAAGTAAGAGCAGGAGTACCTGATGAAACAAGATCACTTCCTAAGGTAATGGAAGTATTAGTAGCAGTCAATACAGTTCCTCCTAAAGCAGCAGTTGTTCCATCACTTTTAACCACCATGTAGTCTGTAGCTTGGAAACCTGCAGCTGTAGAATCGGCAACTCTTACCAGCATAACAGCTCCATCTTCTTTTGCTGCTGTAGCACCACTGCTAATAGTTTTACTTAATGTATCAATATCTGCTTTTTCAATCTTTACAGCGGAATTGTTATTAATTGATACTGAGCCAAGAGTTTCTTCTGCAACACCCTTTGCACTACCATCCAACAATTTCTTGGTATTGAATTCAGTAGTGTTACCAATTCTGTCAAGCTCCGCGACTAACTGCTTAACTTCTGCTTGAAGCTCTTTTCTATCACTATCAGTATTAGTATCATTTGATGACTGAACTGCAAGCTCTCTCATTCTCTGCAGAATTGAATGTGATTCACTTAAAGCACCTTCAGCTGTCTGAATCATTGAAATACTGTCCTGTGAGTTTCTTGAAGCCTGGTTCAAACCTCTGATCTGGCCTCTCATTTTTTCAGATATTGCCAAACCTGCTGCATCGTCTCCAGCCTTGTTGATTCTGAGACCTGATGACAATTTTTCAAGTGACTTCTGAGTGTTTCCTCTGTTAACACCTAACGATCTGTTAGTGTTCATACTTGCGATGTTGTGATTAATTCTCATAATTAAAATCCTCCATGATTTTATTTAATTTCCGGGAGTCCTTTCCCGGATGGTATGTAGCTCCGTCCTGTACTTTATCCGGCCGGTATAAAGTATTTGTACTTATCTACTTGAATAATATATCGTAATTTTTTCAGAATACTTTAGCAAAAAAATAAAAAACTATAAAAAAATTATAGTTTTTTATTTGAATATAACTTTATGTCTATTTATTCCCTTTTAAAATAGAATTCAGCTCTACAACACTGTTGCTTGCGGCCTTCTTATTCTCCTCCTGAATCTCCAAAAACAGTTCCTTTCGATGGATTGATATATTTTTTGGTGCATTTATACCAAGTCTGACCTGATCACCTTGTATTTCAATTATTGTAAGCTCAATATTTTCACCTATTACTATGGCTTCACCCTTTTTTCTTGAAAGTACCAACATATTACACCTCCTGCTTTTGGAGCTCATCCAGTATGTAATGCCTTACTGTGTACTGATCCGATTCGAGGATAATCTGAGCAGCCTTCTTGTTTCCTCTATTTACAATGATAGGTGCTTTTAGATTCATACTGATTTTCTTAATGTCATCAGGTACTACCACAACAGAAAATACAGCCACCTGTGATGGATCTTTAATCTGGAGCAAGTTGGTATTTTCCTCACTAAGCTCAAAATCATAATCCTTTTTAATTTCAAACGGATTAACTAATGCAAAAGCCAGCTCGGGTTTTTCAATTGCCTGAATCCAGCAAAATGGCGATTCAGGGTCTTCATTATTTATTATTCCAAACCTTTTTACATCTTCAAACCCTATTATGCCCTCATCAAAGTTTAAAATATTCTCCTGATTTATTTCAACTTCACCAAAATGAGTTGTCTGAATAACCATATTTTCTTCTCCTCCAATTTTCTCTATATATACCCATCAACATTATTCCCTAAATACTTTATATCAACTGATCCATAGGACACCATTCTGATATCAACTACCGCCGGAGTATAATTAAAGTCTATATCTGCCGGAGTATAATTTCCTGAAACCCCATTTATCTCTCCCGGATTGTTTATAAATTCAGGATTAATATCTACTGTGCCCTCAATAACATCTATTTTCGGTCTTGACTTAGGAATTGTCCCGAGTCCAAATTCATGTCTGGTAACAGATTCTCTCTTTATAATATTGATCATAATATTTGCCTTATGCCCTATTCTTGCCATGGCATCCCCATCTCTTGCTTCCTTGGCAATATATTGCATTACTTTGCTATAGCCCTTTTGAGCTTGACCCCTTATAAAATCAAAATTATTTTTCAGGCCCGCGTCGGCAAAACACTGATACTGATCTATTAATAGCTTTGGTTGCTCTGTCTTAATATTCATCTTTGGTTGCTTTTGTCTTAACTCCAGCCTTGCATCGCGAGTTTTAACATTCGTACGCCCTTGTATTGTTTCTATAGCTATTTCTGCCGGTGTTGTATTAATTGAAAGCAGCATATAATCTCACATCCTTGTTTTTTAGGTTTCATACATCCATGTATGAAACTTTGCGCAATTTACACCTCTACTTCTATCTCAAGAAGTCAACCAGTGTTTGCTGTATGATTCTCGCTCCTCCGGCCAATGAGGCCTGATAAACATTTTCCTCATTCTTTAGGTTCATTATTGTTTCCGCCACATCTACATCTTCATTTTCGCTCATCAATTTAGTGAAATTAATAATGTCATTGCTCATTCTGTCCTCTGATAAATCAACACGGTTCTGACGGGCTCCAATATCTGCTCTGCATCTTAATACATTGCTGATCTGAGTATCAAAAACATCAAGTTGAGCACTTATTTCTTCGTACTCACCCGCATCCATATGAGCAATTACGGTATCAAACAGCTTTACCATTGAAGGCTTTTCGCCCGCTGCTCCGGTAGTTTCAACAGTATTGGAAACATTTATCCCACTAACGCCAAAGAAGCTGCTTGCAGGCGAAGTTATATTTATTGACGAAGTCGCTGTTTTACTTGTAGTCCTAAGTTCAAGTTGTCCACTCTGCATATTCGCTGTTATATGCGGAACAGGAGTTGAAGTGGCAGGTAATCCTGCATTTACCGTATCAATTTGTGTATTGACTGCCCCTTCTATAGCAGCTGATAGACTGGAAAAATTGGCATATGAAGAACCTGCAGGGATATTGGCTACTATATTCGTACCGTTGACAGAAACATTTATAGTATTATTTGCAGCACTAACAGTGTAAGGGAAGGTTATGTTACCAATTTTAGATGTGGATATCCCATTAGTTGGATTTTCTGCGTTTCCACCAAGATTGAACAAATCCCCACCTGCTATATTAATATTAATGCTGTCACCAACACCTATTTCATAGAAGATTTTTTCGCCTGTAGTACTTACATTTAAATTGAAATTTCCGAAGTTAGGGCTCTGTTCATCGTCGTTAATCAGCTTTTGATCAGTTTTAAAACCTGAAAATATGTATCTACCTGCATATGATGAATTTGACAAATGAATAGCCTGTGTTCTTAATTGTTTTAACTCCAGTGCTATTTTTTGAGTTTCCTCAGGAGTGTTAGTACCATTAGAAGCTTGTACTGTTAGCTCCCTGGCCTTTTGCAGAACATCTCCTATTTTACCTAATGCTACGTCAGTCGCATCCAGCCATGACTGTGCATCATTTATATTTTTCTGATACTGTTCAACCTTTGCAACATCTGTACGAAGCTTTAAAGCTCTGGCAGCAACAACAGGGTCATCAGACGGCACAGAAATCTTTTTTCCGGTGTCCAGCTGATCCTGATATTTGCTTAGACGCTTCTGGTTGTTTCCAAGGTTTCTTATCATATTTGAAATCATCATACCATTTGTTATTCTCATTGTAACCTCCATAATGCCGTAAAAAAATTCTTAATACTTATTCTCTTTAGCCTACTCCCAATCTATTTATAAGCGTATCATAAACCTCTGACATGGTATTTATCATTTTAGCTGCTGCGTTATATGCCTGCTGGTACTTTACCATGTTTGACATTTCTTCATTCAGTTCAACACCCGATACTGACATTCTTCGGTTATCTATTTGAGAAACAATGGCGTCCTGGCTCTCGGAGAAACGGTTTGCCTGTTGAGTATCTATTCCCAAACCGGCTACCAATGATTTCATAAAGTCCTCGGGAGCTCCTTCATAAAACAGGCTTTGATTGCTTCTTACCTTCATTATTTCATTTAATACTTTTATATTTCCATTTTCTCCTGCAACATCAGATGTTGCAATGTTGTTTATATTATTCATAACATCACTGCTTACAGTAAAATTCTTTGCAGTGATATTCTGATACCTTGACGCTATCTCTGTCTTTCCGGTTGCTCCACCTATAAAATCACTACCTGATATAGGTAAATCACCATTTCCAAACATTGTAAAGAATCGAATTCCATTAAGTATAGTTTCTGGTCCTGTACCGTCCGGGTCATATCCATACCCGTGAACATGCCCCACTCCATCAATTAATGTACCGTTTTTGTTTGTATATCCCTCATTGAAAGCCATAGCAAAGGTGCGAACAAACTCATTCAGCTTGGCCTGATAATATGGTATGCCCTTGTATATCGGGCTTTTTGTCGCACCATCCATACCCAAAGCTCCATCCTTACCGTCCCTGACATCCAGCAAACCTTTGAGTTCTCCCCCTGTTAATACGAGCTTGTTGCCATCATCCCATTTAACATCATAAAGATTACCTACATCTTCATTGTTTAGTTTATCATCCCTCTGCTTCAGATCCAGCTTTGTTGTGTTAAAATGGTCTACAAGCGGTTTTCCCCCTACAGTAATAACAAAATGTATATTTTCAGCGCCATTTGGAAGCTTTCCATATGAAACTTCTGTCGCCTGTATATTTACCAGCTTTGATAATTCGTCTACCAGCACTGTTCGGGAATCTCTTAAATCATTGGCTGAATTTCCGTCAAGCTCAAAGTTGTATATTTGCTTGTTCAGCTGTTGGATTTGAGATGCCAATGAGTTAATTTTGTCTACAGTAATTTTAACCTGATCGTTTATATCTTCCTGAAGCTTTTCAAAACGGGTGGCTGTACTGTTGAAATACTTTGCCATAGTTACACCCTTTTCCCGTACAAGTGCACGCACAGCAGGGCTGGATGGGTCTTTTGCAAGCTCTTGATATGCATTAAAGAAATCATTCATTATTTTAACAAATCCGCTGTTGGAGGGTTCATTAAAAGTACCCTCAATTTCTGACAGTAGCTCCGCCTTCTTGCTCCATTCACCGTTAGCTATATTCTCACTCCAATATTTGAAATCAAGGTATTCATCTCTTACCCGTTCTACACCGGAAACAACAGAGCCTGTACCAACCATACCTGTACCGTCCATAACCGAAATTGGTCTTGAGGCATTTTGAATCGTTTGCTGTCTGGAATAACCCGGTGTAGTAGCATTGGTTATATTATGACCTACTGTATTCAAATTTTGTTGTGCGGTATAGAGTCCGCTTACTGCAATATTAAGTCCAAAAAAGCTCTGTCTCATTTTTCCTCCCATTTACGCCCCGAAGTGCGTATGTAGCTACTATCTACCTACTCTTCCCATAGCCATAATTACATTTTCAACCATGGAATCTATTATATTAAGTACTCTTGAGGACGCATCATATGCAAACTTGAATTTCATCATATTTGTCATTTCCTCGTCCATAGAAACACCTGAAATAGCATTTCTCTGAGATTCTGCAGACTGTACAAGCTTTATCTGGTTTTCAGCCACCTTGGTTGCTTCAGAGCCGCCATTACCTATATTCAGTATTATGGATCTATAAAACTCATCAGCCGTTACCTCTCCGGTACTATCAGTCATAAAATCTGTATCTCTTAAATTAGCGATTCTTCTGGCGATTGAATTGTCACCCTTTGCTGTAGTAGCAGAGGCAGTAATGTTATTTAAGCCCTTGTCGCTCAGCAGAGCATCGCTTAGCGTGATATTACCCATTTGCATCGGAAATCTGTCATCAATAGGCTCAAAGAAATCAACCCCAGCGCTGCCATCAAGCGTAAATCCTGTTTTTTGAAGATAATTTATTTCTTTTGCAATTGCATTTACCATTGCATTAAGCTTAATCTTCAAATCAGAAACAATGTTCTTTGAATTTGGAATATTGCCCATTGCAGCGTTGATCGCTTTTCTTGTATCACCATTTATATTGACCAATAATTCTGTAAAGCCAGATGAATCCTGACCTATATTATATACATTTCCACCGGTACTAGTAGAAATTGCTTTCCACCCGATTTCAGTTGGAACTTCACCCTGTCCATATAATCCTGTTTTTGTGATAACAGATGTTTTCATACCTATGGCATTTAATCTATTTATATACGAAGTTGCATCCGAAATTGGCGCCCCATCATTTCCATCAATACTTTTATTTGTAAAAACATATGTGAGCTTGGTTGCATCCTGTCTGAAGCTGCCAGCACTCTGCAGATTTTCTAACGTGTCTACAAGCCCTGAGAATTCTCCATCAGGATCTGTGCTTTCAGTAAACAGGGTATCCAGCACTTCTTCATCACTTAAAAACGCATCTATATTGGCTTGCGTATAAACTGTATCAGGTCCAGGTCCATATACACTGGAAGTGCTATTCATTCTGACAAATCTGATGTTGAAATCAGCTCCGGTCTTTTTAAGGTCATTTACATAATCATCGATTGTTGACCTCAGCTTTGATAGATATTCTTCAGCTCCTGTACCGGTTCCCATTGAAGTATCTATAGCAAATGTAATATCAACTTTTTCCCGTGGGCTACCATTCTCAGGAATACCTTTTATACCTGCGACCTCTCCGCGGGATTCCATCAAACCCTTCAATATTCCGCTTTTTATATTAACCTCAATATTTGTCCCTTCCAGCATAGGGTAAAAGTATTCCCCATTAACAGCATTTTCTTCAACATAGAGATTTCTGGAAGATCCCTTGGATACAAGATAATATCCGCCCAGTGTAATATCCACCTGACCATCCTGCATTTCAAGCTGCTCGGCATCGCATAGCTTTGACAATCTGTCCAGCAGAACATTTCTCTGATCTCTGAAGTCATTTGCAGAGTCACCGTTTATTTCCTGGCTGGCAATTAGATGATTTAGTTTTGCTATATCGCTTGTAATTGAATTTACTTCATCAACACGCACTCGTATCTCTGAATTAAGGTCGCTCTGCAGTTTTTCCATCTGCTGACCGATATGATTAAAATGGTAAACCAATGCCTGACCTCTTTGCCTAACCAAGGCTCTCGTAGTCAAGCTGTCAGGTTCCTTGGACAGTTCCTGCCAGGAATCCCAGAATTGGTTCATTACTTTTTGAAGGCCATCTCCCATGGGGTCATTTAATATAGCCTCTACATCCTGGAAGGTCTTACTTCTGGTCTCCCAGTACCCAAGTGATTTATTTTCATTTCTATATATATTATCAAGAAAAGTATGTCTAATTTGTCTGGTTTCTTGAATATCTGCTCCCAGACCATATTGAAACATCCTTCCGTTTTTCCCGTATTCAGTTAAATATGCACTGGTTTGGATAATTGCCTGCTGTCTTACATACCCGGGAGTATCAACATTGGCTAGGTTATGACCTGTAACAAACAGACCCCTCTCACTGACTGTCAACCCCGAACGTGCGATATCATAACTTGAAAACCCCACTGCCATAAAA
>CAYQCA010000173.1:0-9227 GCA_964415835.1 uncultured Clostridium sp.
CTATTCCATAATCTCACTTTTTTCAAAAATTTCTCTGCTTAGAAAAGCCAGTAATGAGCTTGATGCCATATTGATCGCCAACAAGCAAGCAGCCAAGGCTAGCAAGTTCACTGAACCTGCAGTAAGCACCATAATTACTACCAATACTACTATAGCCGGTATGCAGGTCGCAATTGCAAAAAACATTCTCATAAACATAATAACCATGGCATTGGAACCCGGTCCAATAATTCTGTATGTCAAGACCTCTGCAAAAATAAACAAAAACACAAAACTGGCATAAATCAATAAATAGCTTAATAGCTCCACAGGACTGATTTTATAAACAATTGCAGCAACTGATATAGATATACAGCCACTGATCAGAGTTTTTTTAACCCCTGGAAGAACAGAAAAAATCACCTTTTGAAAAGAGCTTGCAGGTATCAGATAGATATACGGTTTTTTAAAATCTCTGTGCCATGAATCATTAAGAGACATTGACAACGCACCAAAGCCTATCATTGCAATTACAAAACTAAATTCAAGACCGAATATGGCTCCAAAGGCAACATAGAATAACCCCATCAGAACCTCTCTATAATTTGAAAATATACCGAACTTTTTACTTTCCAGCATATGTCTTGAGTAAATTGCAGCAGCCCCCTGCATGAAATTCACAGAAGCAGCATTATTCTTTATTTTTAGCATAGATCGTGCATCAGCACTTCCGCTGTTCTTAACCTCATCCATTATTTTTTGAAGATTGGCAGAGTCCTCTAACGTTTTTTCATAAAAATCCGCCTTTACATTGTATAAGGCTATACCCAACAGTACATTTGCCATAACAAGCAGCACTGTGGCGGGTAAAAAACCAAGCAGGATATTGCCGGTCAGAATAGAACTAATTGCCCATTTTGCCCAACCGAACAACGGAAACCAATTATACAATGAGTGGGTAAAAAATTCTTTAGCAGTTAATCTAACATTGAAATCATTGTTAAATAACAAAATAGCAAACGCAATTAATAAAACACCTAAAAAGACCAGAAAAGCTGTTCTAACCTTTTTCTTAATTCCAGGTTTTTCTGAATCAATAATGTATAAGTAATAATAGGATAAGTATATGCATCCGAACAAAAGGCTGATTGTGAATATAGCAATTATAAACTTTGCTATTGTCAGGGCAGGTCCAAGTAAAAACGGGAGGTAGAAGCACATAAACAGACCGGTAAATACTGAAGCCGGAGCAGTTGAAATGAGTATATAGGCTAATACGGTTCTCTTTTCAAAAGGTCCCGTAAAGAGAAAATTTGCATCTGCCATTGTTAAAATGCCACTGTCTCTTGATAAGAAAGAGTAATACATTAGTACACCTATGAGAAGCACCGATCCTGCAATAAGGGTTTCAGCAGTAGCACTGTCTACAGCAGGCTTTTCCATCATAATTGCACTGACAATTGAAGCGGTGAAGCCAAATGCCACAAGTATTGTTAAAATTATTGACAGCGGACTTAGAAACATGCGTTTAATTCTATTTATAAATTGTCTCTGCATTAAATAGATTATTGCTTGCATGATGAGCCCCCTTCAGTGAGTTCAAAGAACATTGTTTTCAAATCTCTGTCCCCCAGTTGCTCCCTCGTTATATTACATATGATTTTTCCCTCATTCATAATATATGCCCTATCCCATACCTCATCAATCGTGTCTATTATATGGGTGCTGACGAGTATGCTTTTACCCTGGACTTTCAATTCCTTCAATATTGCCAGAACTTCGTTGATTGCCTTTGGGTCAAGCCCAACTAGTGGTTCATCAAACATAATAGCCTCAGGATTAATCATAAGAGCCAGGGCAATACTCAGCTTCTGCGTCATTCCTTTTGAAAGCTCGCGAACATGCTTGTCCTTCTTATCATAAATCTCTAATCTTTCAAATATTGACTTTATTCTGTCCTTCCAGCCATCATCCAATTTGTATGCTCTTGAAATAAACTCGGCATGTTCCCATGGAGTGAGCAAATCATAAAGTGCGGGGGTTTCAGGTATATAACCGAATACCTTTTTTGCCTCGACTGATTTGTTTTGGTATCCACATACACTTATATCACCATTAAATTTCAGTAAGCCTGCTATACTTTTAATTGTTGTTGACTTGCCTGCACCGTTTGGCCCCAACAAAATTGTAATTTCGCCCGGTTTGGCAGCCAGCGAAATATCATCTACCGCTACAAACTTTTTATATTTTTTTGTCAGATTGTTAATCGCAATCATTTGAACCCCCCGTTTTTGCTCTTATTATTAACAGCTAAGCACTTTATAGATTGCTTTATCCGTACAGCCGGCTTCTCTCATAGGTTGGACAATATCCTTGTTGAAATCCGGAACATAAGCCTTTAATGCTTTAAAATGGCCTTCAACTGTATATTCTCCCATTGCTGCCGGTAAGAAAACTGTTTCTCCTGCTTTGAAATTCACCACCGCATTTTTAGTTTTAATTTTTCCATCACCCTCCAGGCAAATAAAAATATAAAATTTGCTGCCATCACAGTTACCGGTAAAACTTCCTGTTGACGAATAACGCTCACAGGCAAAATACTTATTCGCTAAAAATACAGTCTTGCTGCAGTTCTCATTTAAGCTTACTGTTACTCCCTCACATTTTACATTTCTGTGACCAGCCTCAAAATTTATAACATCAAGGGCTTTGTCCAGATGTAAAGGACGACCTACTCCGTTACTGTCAACTCTATTATAGTCAAATACACGATATGTTGTGTCCGAGGTCTGCTGTATTTCTGCAATTACTATACCTGCTCCTATTGCATGAACAAGGCCTGCCGGAATATTAATAACATCTCCGGGAAGTACTTCGACCTCCAAAAGACATTCTTCAATACGGTTCTCCTGTATAGCTTTGGCAAACATCTCTTTCGTAACACCCTCTTTGAGTCCGGCTACCAGCTTTGCACCGGGCTTTACGTCCATTATATACCACATCTCGTTTTTTCCAAGGCCGCCTTCATATACTGCTGCATAATTGTCGTCAGGATGCACTTGAACCGAAAGCCTGTCATTTGCATCAATCAGCTTTATTAAAAGCGGTACCTCTGCTGAATCAGCAGAGAATTTAGAGCCCAAAACATTTTTCGAGTCTGATTTAACAAGCTCAGGAAGTGTCTTGCCGGCTAATTCTCCATTAGCGATTACACTTACTCCATTTTTATGACATGACAGTTCCCAGCTCTCTGCCAGAATCCCGGCAGGGAGCTCTCTGTCGAACTTTTCAAAATAACGCCCTCCCCATATATAATCTTTGTATACGGGTTTTAATTTAATAGGATAATACATGTTGTCCTCCATTTATGCACCAATCATAAGCTTTTCTATTATAATATTTCATATAATAATATTATTCAATCTTTTAAGCCTTATTTTCTTTCGAAATTTTAAATAGTTTACCCAAGCGCATTCTGTCACCGTAGTGCAAAACTGCAAATGAGTATAGTTTGATGGACAATGTACCCACAAGCACAATTGTAACTGCAAGGATACCAAGAGAGGCTACTATTTCCCACCATTTAACATTAGTTGATATTAACCTGGAAGGCACTGAAAAAGGTGAAGTAAACGGAATCAAAGAAGCAGCTTTTGCTGCAATGCTGTCAGGAACTGCAAAGGTTCCATAAGAAAAATAGAACGCTATAATTGAAACAAATGACATTGGCATCATTGCAGAGTTTACATCCTCAGCCTTACTGACGGTAGCTCCCACAACAGCATACATTAACGCATACAATGTATATCCCAGAATAAAATAAACAATTATCATGATCATTGAGAAGGGTGTGAAGCTTGAAAGATCAAAGCCCATGCCTCCTATTGTAAAGTCTTCCGGAAAAGCTAAATTATAAGTAACTGCTCCGACAAATATAATCATCGCAAGCTGAATAAGTCCCAAAACACCCATTCCTGCCGTTTTTCCAAGTATGATACGGGAGGGCTTTACTGAAGTTACAAGGAGCTCCATAACTCTGGAGGTCTTCTCTGAAGCGACAGACATGGAAACCCCATAACCATAAAAATAGATTGCAAAGAAGAGAATTATAACGATAAATATGCTTGAAAAATATCCTCCCCATTTATTCTTACCCAGTTCATTAACATTTACCTTCAGATCACTAAGGGTCTTTGCTATCGTTTCATCAGCAACTCCTGCTTCTTTTAAGAGACCGGCACTATAAATACCCTTGAAAACTTTGCTGATGTCATCAGGACTTGGGCCATCACCATACTGTTTTATAAAATATTGAAAGCTTGGAATGTCTTTTTCCAGATCGGCAATAATCAAAAAGTCCTTGCCGTTTTCCTTAATATTTGACTTAATACTTTCCAGATTATTATCTGACTCGGTTTTTATTTCATATGCCGGAAAAACATTTTGAATTTCTGTTAAGTTTTTTTCAAAGTAACCGGTCTTGTCTACAAGATATATAATGCTTTTCTCAGTCGTATTGCCTGTACTCTGGTTGCTGCCGCTACTATTATCGGAATCTTTTAGATTTGTAATAATGGCAGGTACAAGCATCGCTGCAATTATTATAACCAGAATTACTATAGTTGAGATAATAAATGATTTTTTCTTTATATTTTCTTTAAAAGTATATTTAAAAACCTCTAAAAATTCTCTCATTTTGCTTCACCTACCTTTTCAATAAATATCTCATGCAGAGACGGCTCTCTTATCTCGAATTTATCCAGTAGCAGTCTTTTGCTTAGAATTTTTTCAAGGAGCCTATAAGCCTGTTCTTCACCCGAAATTTTGAACTCGTATCCTGCTGCATTCTGTGTATATTTTGAAATGCCTTCCTCAGCGGCCAGCTCAACAATATTGCCCTCGCAGTTAATAAGTAAATTATTTCTGCCATAACTATGCTTAATATTTTTCAGATTTCCGCTAAGAACTGTATTTCCGTTGTTAAGAATGACTATATCTTTGCAGAATTCCTCCACAGTCGACATTTGATGGCTGGACATTATTATGAATTTGTTCTTATTTATCAATTCATATATAACCCCTTTAAACAACTCTGCATTTACCGGATCCAAGCCACTGAAAGGTTCATCCATAAATATCAGCTCAGGATCATGAATTATTGATGCAATAAACTGAATCTTTTGCTGATTTCCCTTTGAAAGCTTTTCCGCCAGCACATTTGTGTACTGACTGGCTTCCATTCGTTCCAACCAGTATGTAATATCTTTCTTTGCCCTGTCATGGCTTATTCCCCTGAGCCTTGCAAAATACATCAATTGCTCCGATACCTTTACTTTTGGATAAAGCCCTCTCTCTTCAGGCAGATAACCGAAGCTGGAAACCTGACCAGCCGATGGCTTGTTGTTCCACTTGATGGTTCCGGTGTCTTTCTTCACTATGTCCAGGATCATTCTGATTGTGGTTGTCTTTCCTGCCCCATTTGTTCCCAGCAAACCAAATACACCGGGTTCCTTCACTTCAAAGCTTATGTTATTTACTACAAGCTTTTCTCCAAATTTTTTAGAGACATTTTCAATTGTTAACCCCAAAATTTTCACCTCTTTATATATTTTTCAAAACTCTTCCGCAACTTAGGGATGACCGAATAATAAAACCAGGTTCTTGAGCGAGAGATTTTTCGTCAGTGCATAAGGCGACTGTATCAGCTCCACTGATACAGCGGAAGGCGCAATACTGGTCGTATTGCAACTGACGACAACGCAGTAATGGCGGAAAATAGCCGCTCAAGAATCGGAATTTATTATTTGGTCATTCCTTTATATTACGTAAGATAACTTTGCTATGTCTAATAACTCATCGGGTAAAATAAAATTTTTCGATTACACCTTTTTACTAAATTTACTTATCTGTAACGCCAGATTTGTTATGATAAAAGCGAAAAAAGCAATTACTACTGAACCCAAAATACATGTAGTTGCTATTTTATTATTACTTGGATACGCTAATGTATCATAGATCATACTGCCAACAGACAGAATCTCGATTAGAGTGGCAGCACCGGCTATTATCAGCAGGGTCCTGTTTCTGGATATAAGGCTGCTAAAATCATTATATAGATTCGGTCTTTCAGCCTCATACTCTTTTCTAAGTATATACCACCCCATACCAATCTGATATAATTTCCAGTTATCATCATAGATTATTGTCATATACTCCGGTGTCAGCCTAGACTGATAATCAATACAATATCTGGCTTTTTTAGGAGTGCATTTTTCGAAATAAAAGTAAAGTCCGTTCCATTCTGTGTGTATGAGCCTCAGGCCGCCCGCTTCCATTTTCTCCAACCAGTCTTCAATTTTTTCATAGTCCCAGGCCCACCACCACTTAAATACCTTGATCATTGCCTTTGTCCCCCAAAACATTATGTCCGTTAAAATACAGTTCATCTATCCTTTTCATTTCTTCCTGCAGCAGCTCTCTACCAGAATCCGTTAGTTTGTAAAGTATTCGTCTTTCTTCTTCTCCGGCAAGCTCAATAAGCTTATCTTTCTCAAACTTGGTCAGTGTTCCATAAATAGTCCCAGCACCCAGGTTTATTCTGCCTTCGGTTATCTCTTTCACATGAAGAATAATCCCGTAGCCATGCCGAGGCTCATTAAGTGACAGCAATATATAATATCCGGATTCACTCATTGGTAGATATGCTTTCTTCAGTTTTTCATTCATACCTACTCTCCTCGCTGGATATATCGTAATGCGATATATCACATCCATACTATATCACGGTACGATATAACAAGTCAAGATATATTTCACAGAATTAAGAATTAAGAATTCCGAAGTCTAGTATAGTAGTAAATTTGCAAAAAAGATGGAAAGCCTGATAATTCTGACTTTCCATCTTTTATACTGTTTATTTATTTCTTAGACTTTTGAATCTTTAATCCACCTGCATCAATTTCTTCTTCATCCTCTAATTCGGAAATATCGATACTTTTCGAGTTTTTAGTTAGCTCTTTATTAAAATCTTCGGTAATTTTGAAGGATTCCACCCTACTATCTATCTGTACCCCGTTCTCATGTCTCTCCAGTATAGCATTTGGCTCTGAATTTACATCAACCTTTTGCTCGGCTTTCTGAATAGTTAATCCGTTAATTTCCTTAACTTCCCCCGGTTGAAGTTGATCTACATCTATTGTTTCACCTTTAATATTTATATCATCTTCTCCGGCAATTGTGATAATCATAATTCCAAATGCCTGCGGTATTTTGGCTGCATAGGCACGTGCCTTTGGAGATACGGCTATTGTAGAGGCTGTTATTAGTAATGCCATACAAATCGCAACCGCAACTCGTTTAGGCCAGGATTTGGAATAATATACTCTATCACCTTTATTCTCTTCTTTAATCTTTACATGGATTTTATCAAGAATATCCGGTGAATTATCAATATGTGCACTTTCGGATTTAAGTGTGCTTTTTATTAGTTTGTCAAAATAAACTTGCTTTTTCATTGTAACCAAACTCCTTTCCTTCAATAAACTGATCAAAATAAACACTTATTAACGTATTCTTTTCAATTATTTTCTTCAACTGTTTTCTTCCATAATATAATCTGGATTTAACAGTACCCTCAAGGCATTTCATAGCCTTTGCAATTTCCTTAATAGAAAGGTCATTAAAATAATACAGAATAATCACAGCCTTCATCGGGGTATCCAGCGAATCAACTGCTCCCATAACTATTTTCTGAAGTTCTTTTGCCTCCATAGGATCATTTAGTCCTGAATCATTTACAAAAGCATCGAGTCCCTGATCGGATAAAGCTTCAATAGACAAGTGAACTTTTTCCCTTGGCTTCATACGCCAGCACAAATTAGTCAGTATTCTATAAAACCATGCCTTAAAAGCCTTCGGATCTTTAAGCCTATTCATTTCTCGGAAACATTTAATAAAAGTCTCTTGAACAACATCCTCTGCAAACTGTCTGTTTCCAGTAATTAAATATGCAGTCTTCAAGGCCGAAGAACTATATTTCGTGTATAAATGATCGAAGGCTTCAATATCCCCTGACTGGCATCTGGTGACTAATTCCACATCATCCATTTTCCCACTCCTTTCCTTTGTTTGTTAGAGGCCTCTACATGTTATAGGATACATTTTTCTATAGTTTGGTTCAAATCATTTAAAATTTTAACAAATAAAATTTTTCTCTTAAACGATACGTTATAATAATAGTATATTTTGTTCAGGAGGAAAAATAAATCATGTCCAACTTTAAAAATAAAACTGTTATCGTAACCGGCGGTGGTCAAGGAATCGGAAGAGCAATATCAAGAAGATTTGCTTCTGAAGGTGCAAACGTAGTAATAGCTGAAACTGACGAAGAAGCCGGGCTCGAAAATGAGAAATATATAAAAGAACTTGGCTTTGAAGCTATATTTATAAAAACTGACGTATCTGATGCTGATAGGGTTCAATCGATGGTTAACACTGCCTTTGAAAAATACAAAGGGATTCATATACTGGTCAATAATGCTGCTGTTTCCGGCTTCGGAAATATTTTCGACATCTCCATAGAAGAGTGGAATAAAGCCATTGCTGTGAATTTATCCGGTATGTACTACTGTTCAAAGTTTTGTGCTCCGATTATGAGAACCCAGAATTCCGGGAATATAATTAATATGGCATCAACAAGGGCATTTATGTCTGAAGCAGATACGGAACCCTATTCCGCTTCGAAAGGTGGTATAGTGGCTTTAACCCATGCCCTGGCTGCTTCACTTGGGAAGTATGGCATAAGAGTTAATTCAATAAGCCCGGGATGGATAGACACCTCCTCCTGGAAAAAAACTTCAATAGCTAAGCAGGATTATCTGTCACCTGAGGATCATAGTCAGCATTTGGTAGGACGCGTCGGCATCCCTGACGACATTGCAGAAGCTTGTCTATTTCTGGCTTCAGACAAAGCCGGGTTTATTACAGGTCAAAACCTTACTGTGGATGGTGGGATGACGAAGAAAATGATATATGTATAGCAGTAGTCAGTAGTATAGGATTTCAGGAGTTCAGAATAGACCTCAGTATTCAGAAGTATAGTATACAGAATATGGTAAGTACCGGTGTTTGTCCGCCTTACGGACTTTGATTCAAAAGCTCGGCATTCCGAGCTTTCCTTCATTCTGTACTCCTACTACTCCTGTTACTCCTGTTACTCCTGTTACTCCTGTTACTCCTGTTACTCCTGT
>CAYQCA010000174.1:0-3463 GCA_964415835.1 uncultured Clostridium sp.
AGTATATTCTTAGATATATGTTGATATTGCTAAATTTAGTACTAAATTATATTACAATATTTCCCATATAACAGCTAATGTTTTCAGTAATTTTTATTGATTGTTGTACAAGCCAGTAATATTTTTATTTATTTTGAATATAGTTTTATATCCAATGTTATAGCGGAGGTCAAATATGAGAGAGATTGCTAGAATTCAAAAAAATCTAATGTATAATACTGGCTTTACAAAGCTGACAATCGTTGTATGTGCTATTGGAGGTGTCATATTAGGTAGTCTTTTTTTCAGGTTCTCAAATCTACAGTTTAATTTCGGCACAGCAACATCAAAAAATACATCAGATCAGTCTACAGTTATTTCAGAATCATCAACAAAGTTTGATATACTAATGGAATATTTGTTCAAAGTATTCAGGATTGATTTCTATAACCCGATAACTATTCTGAATACCGGTTACCCTTACTTCGAAACATTTTATAATGATAAATATCTTGAATATGTAGCACAAAAGGAAACGGAAGAACTCGATAAAAAAGTTATTAATGATATTCAGGATATCCATGCAATTCAGATACCTGAGAATGCTGACAAGAAAGATACGGAACCTGAACAGGAACAATATAAAGAAGCCTCCAGCAGTATTACATTTGAGGGAGATGTAGAACAATCGGAAAAGGAAAATAACCCCGTAGTTTCAAGCGGCAAAATTAAAGTGATTAATCAAACAAAATACTCTATTGATATCAACAAATTTTTGACCGAGCCTTTAAAATTAAAAGCTAATAAGACAGGACCCCAAATTCTTGTTTATCATACACATACAACAGAGAGCTTTTTAAAAAGTATAGCAGAACTAAATAAGAAAAATATTGCTTCCAGAACCATTGATAATAAATACAATGTAGTCAGAGTAGGTGAAGCCCTTATTAGCAATTTAAAAAAATATAATATAGGTGTACTTCATAATAAAACTGTTCATGACAAAGACTACAACAGTTCATATGTGGAATCACTCAAAACGCTCACCAACTATGTAAATAAATACTCATCACTACAAATGACAATAGATTTGCACAGGGATGCGGTTTCCGGGCAAAAGCTCAGAGTTGTAAAAGAGGTTAATGGAAAAGATGTTGCCCAGATAATGTTTGTTATTGGTACAGATTCAAAATTGTCAAATCCCAAATGGAAAGAAAATCTTAAGTTGGCCATTAAGCTCCAGGAAAGACTGAACGAGATTTGCCCAGGCCTTGCAAAACCAATTTATATAAGTCAGAACAGATATAACCAGCATTTGACAAACGGATCCATAATAGTTGAAATCGGCGGTGATGGAAACGTAATTGATGAATGCGTAAGAAGTACCGGCTATCTGGCGCAGGCTATAAATGATGTTGTATATAACGAGGCAGCGAGCACATCTCTCTCGCCTCGTTGAAACGCAGCTGAGGTAAGAAGATTTTTCTACAGCCGGAAAATCTTCTCTGAACTGATGCGTTATAAGACCAAGTAGCTGACTAAATAGCCTCAATACTGTCAAAAATAGTATTGAGGTATTAGTTATGAATAGAAAAATAAGATTTAGACAACAAAGAATATATAAATTAAAAATAATGTTAATAGCGTTATTATTTATAACTGTGCTTTTTTCAGGTCTTTTAGCTGTTGATATCAATAAAAATTCTATGCTCTACGGTCAGCCACACGTAGATCTGATCCAAATTGAGCTGCTTGATAACGATATCTATAATGTGTCCGTGCTAAACAATAAGTTTAGCATTAATCTGAAGTATCTAAAAAGAGATCTAAATAATCTTAAAGAATATTTTAGCAAATAACGAGGCAGTTAAATGTCTCCCACTTCTACAGTCGAAAAATTTTCTCTGAACTGATGCGTTATAACGAAACATTTCTTAATTTTTAGCGTCTATTATATAAGTAAAATATGCCAAAGAGCTAAATTCACGAGTGTGAGTGGGAGGAACTACAAAAATGACGAAGATAATATCAATAATGTTAACAGCAATTTTATTAATGACATCCTTTACACTGGCAATAGGTGCAGTTAATAAAGCTGATGAACCTCAAGTAAATGTTCAGGTTCACAAAATCGAAAAAATCGAAAAGGATTGCGAGATTAGAATTATTTATCCTGTATTTAGCGGATTTAATTTGGCCTCCAAGTTAAATGATATTATCCAAAACAAAAATACAAATTCATTAGGATATATAAGACAGAATCAATCATACATTCAAGAAATGAAGGAAGAACAGAAGAAATCAGGTGCTGAAATATCCAATATTATTGTTTCGCTCGATACAAATTTTGATTATAACATCAGCAACAATATTCTATCCCTTGTAATGAATACTTATGAGTATACCGGTGGGGCCCACGGGTCTTACTATAAAGAAAGCTATACAGTTAATACAAAAACAGATGAAATATATACATTTAACTCTCTTTTTAATCAGAAAAGTGACTATAAAAAAGTTATTTTAAATAAGCTTTATACTATGATGGACCAAGAAAAAGATCTGTATTTTGAAGATGCCAAGAAAACAGTTGCTGCAATGGATTCTAATTTTCAGTTTTATATAGAAGGAAGCGATCTGATAATTTACTTTAATCTATACGAATTAAGGCCATATGCCGGTGGAATGCCCCAGTTTACAATACCAGCAAAGGATTTAAAAGGGTTATTAAAAGATGATATATATTCACAGCTTACAAGTGTAAAATCCTTAGGAAAGCATAGGTTAAATGGTAAGGGAATCAACATTCCATATACGATTGTAAAAAAAGATGACTCTATTATGGTACCGCTTAGATATATAACAGAGTTACTTGGTGGTGTTGTCCTATGGGATGCCGAAAAAGGAGCTGTTGTAAGCGGTGGATATGTTAAGGATGGCGTTAATTCATATTATACAGGGCAAACGAAAAAATCGCCCAAAAAGCTTTCCGCAGCTCCAATTACAATAAATAACCGGCTTTATGTTCCTATTGAATATTTTTCAGAGATTCTAAATGAAGATGTAAGCTATAATGGGAGCTTTTTAAGAATATATAGATATATATCAAAGCAGCAGAGCCAATTTGATAATCAAATTATTGATTTCAAATTTCCTGACACTGAAAAAGAGTGTGTAGAGATGTATGCAAATGCGGTAATGCAACGTAAAGGCGCGATCCAGTATGCACTTTTTTCTGAAAAACTCAGGGCTGAAACGAAGGCAAGCTTTGAGGAGATGAACTGGGTCACCGGAGTATCAAGTCCATGGGTGACGGGCTATGAAATAAAAGGAATCGGGAATGGAATATTTAATATCGTTTTCCATTGGGCCACCTCCACCGGAAAAGCTGATGACAGCACAGTGAAAATAAAAGTTGAAAAAGTACATGATATGGAGCATTGGCAGATTATAGAAGTAAAGGAGTAACAGTCCGTAGCAGTAGTAA
>CAYQCA010000174.1:3563-9077 GCA_964415835.1 uncultured Clostridium sp.
TTATTCTATACTTCTGTGCTCCTGTGTTCTGTTTTCAACTCCTACGACTTCTGTACTACTATGACTCCTGTACTCCTGCCTTTTAAATTATTCTTTGCGTCTTCGCATTGCTATGGTATAATCAAGAATGGTAATTTAGAATAATAAGGTATGAAACGATGCTTTGGAGGATAACGAATGCCTAGTGAAAGACAAAAGTATATAAGGAATTTTTGCATTATTGCTCATATTGACCATGGAAAATCTACTCTTGCCGACAGATTAATTGAAAAAACCGGTGTTTTGACTTCAAGGGAAATGCAGGAACAGGTTCTGGATAACATGGAGCTGGAAAGAGAAAGAGGAATTACTATAAAAGCCCAAGCTGTCAGGATGGTTTATAAAGCAAAAGACGGACATGAATATATATATAATTTAATTGATACTCCAGGCCATGTAGACTTTAACTATGAGGTTTCAAGAAGCTTGGCTGCATGTGAAGGTGCAATTCTTGTAGTAGATGCAGCTCAGGGAATAGAAGCTCAGACTTTGGCAAATGTTTATTTGGCACTTGAACACAATCTCGAGGTTATGCCTGTTATCAACAAAATTGATTTACCTAGTGCTCAGCCTGATGTTGTTAAGCAGGAAATTGAAGATGTTATAGGTTTGGATGCTTCCCAAGCTCCAATGATATCAGCTAAAAACGGTGTAAATATAGAAGAGGTACTTGAAAAGGTAGTAAATATGATTCCATGCCCTGCCGGTGATGAAGATGCACCACTTCGCGCGCTTATTTTTGACTCTTTTTATGACAGTTACAAGGGCGTTATCGTATATATGAGGGTTAAAGAAGGTACTGTTAAAACAGGCGATACTATAAAAATGATGTATACAAAAAAGGAATTTCTTGTAACAGAACTTGGTTATTTAAAACCGGGAGGATTATCGCCTGCAGAGGAGCTAAAAGCAGGTGATGTTGGTTACATTGCTGCAAGTATAAAAAATGTAAGAGATACACGTGTGGGAGATACAATTACACTTGCGGATAATCCGGCAAAAGAGCCTTTGCCAGGTTATAAAAAAGTAAACTCTATGGTTTTCTGTGGTATATATCCTGCCGATGGATCAAAATATGGTGATTTGAGGGATGCTCTCGAAAAACTTCAGTTAAATGATGCAGCGCTTACTTTTGAACCTGAATCATCAGTTGCACTGGGCTTCGGCTTCAGATGCGGCTTTTTGGGGCTCCTGCATATGGAAATTATTCAGGAGAGGTTAGAACGAGAATATAATTTTGACCTGGTTACAACAGCACCAAGTGTTATTTATAAAGTTACAACTACAAACGGTGATGTAATAAATATTGATAACCCGACAAACCTTCCGCCTTTGACCGAAATAGATATGATGGAAGAACCTATTGTCAAAGCAACAATAATGGTGCCCACTGAGTTTGTTGGAAACATAATGGAACTTTGCCAGGAGCGCAGAGGAATTTACAAGGATATGTCTTACTTGGATGCTAACAGAACGACTCTGACCTATGAAATGCCTTTAAATGAAATAATTTATGATTTCTTTGATGCGCTTAAGTCAAGAACTAAAGGGTATGCATCTTTTGATTATGAACTCATTGGCTACAGAGAGTCAGATTTAGTTAAACTCGATATTATGTTAAATAGTGAGATAGTAGATGCTTTATCCTTTATAGTTCATAGAGAAAAATCAGTATCCAGAGGAAGAAGAATGACTGAAAAGTTAAAGGAATCTATTCCGAGACAGATGTTTGAAATACCTATTCAAGCGTGTATCGGTGGTAAGATAATTGCCCGTGAAACTGTTAAGGCGTTTAGAAAAGACGTATTAGCGAAGTGTTACGGTGGTGATATTACCAGAAAGAGAAAGCTGCTTGAAAAGCAAAAGGAAGGAAAGAAGCGTATGCGTCAGGTAGGCTCGGTTGAAGTGCCGCAGGAGGCGTTTATGAGTGTTTTGAAGCTAGATTAAAAATTAATATTTACTTTTCACTATTAAAAAACGAGCCATTGGCTCGTTTTTTCCATATATTCCAGCCAAGCTATTCGAATAGATTTTTTTGTTAAGGAAAAAATAACGAGGTAACGAAAAATTCCTCAATTTTAAACCAGACTAAATTAGGTTTAATAAACTTTATTCGAAAGGATGGATCTGATGAAAGCTGTTATAATGGCAGGCGGTGAAGGTTCGCGATTAAGACCGCTGACTTGCAATAGGCCAAAGCCTATGGTACCAATTGTCAACAAACCAGTAATGGAACATATTATTGAACTATTGAAAAAATACGGGATTACGGAAATAGCAGTGACACTTCAGTATATGCCAGAAATAATAAAAGAATATTTTAATGACGGAAGTGATTTGGGTGTAAATTTAAACTATTTTACAGAGGATTTGCCATTGGGAACAGCGGGAAGTGTAAAAAATGCAGAGAAATTCCTGGATGAAACATTCATAGTAATTAGCGGTGATGCACTGACAGATATAAATCTAGACAAGGCTTTAGAGTTCCATATAAACAATAAATCAATAGCCACACTTGTTTTAAAGAAAGTAGAATGTCCCATAGAATATGGCGTTGTTGTAACAGACCCAAGCGGAAAAATTACTAGATTTTTAGAAAAACCCAGCTGGGGAGAGGTTTTTAGTGATACGGTAAATACGGGAATTTATGTTTTATCACCTGAGGTTTTAACATATTTTAAGCCAAATCAGGTTTTCGATTTCAGTAAGGATTTATTTCCTATTCTGCTAAAACAGAATAAACCAATGTACGGATTTATTACAGAGGATTATTGGTGTGATATAGGGGATTTGGATGCCTATGTTGGAGTACACCATGATATACTGAATAAGAATGTCGACATAAAAATTGATGCAAAAGAAATACGTCAAGGAGTTTGGGTAGGAGAAGGTGCTGAAGTTGCAAAGGATTCAATAATAAAATCGCCTGTTTTAATAGGTAAAAACTCAATAATAAGCAGTGGAAGTATTTTGGATAGTTTTTCGGTAATTGGTGAAGGTAGCCATGTTTGTGAAGGCAGCTCATTGAAAAGAACTATCCTTTGGAAAGGTTGCATGCTAAAGAAAAATACCCAACTAAGAGGAAGTGTTCTATGTAATAAGGTTTTGTTTAAAGAACGGTCATCAGCTTTTGAGGGATCGGTAATTGGAGACAATTGTGTATTAGGACAAAATTCCTTGATAAAGCCAGGTATTAAAGTATGGCCAAACAAGCATATAGAGTCTGAAACCGAAATAAATACCAATCTTGTATGGGGGTTGAAATATTCCAAGAGCTTATTTGGAAACAGAGGAATTCTGGGTGAGATAAATGTGGATATTACTCCTGAGTTTGCATCAAGACTAGGAGCGACATATGGTTCAATTTGCCCGAAAAATTCGAAAATTGGGGTTTGTTGTGACGACCTGGATTCTTTGAAAATGTTAAAGAGTTCATTAATATCAGGACTCCTATCAAGTGGCATTGAAGTGTATGATCTGGGTGCGTCATTGCTGCCGGTAACTAGGTCGGCAATACAGTTTTACAAATTAACCGGGGGGATTCATATATCTTCGGTATCGGAACAAAAAGATCTGCTGGCAATAGATGTAATAAACAAATCAGGTGGAAACATTACAAGAAATGAAGAAAGAAAGATAGAAAATCTATTTATAAGGGATGATTTTGTAAGATGTTCCGCCGGTGAGATTAAGCAGATAATAAGTGTACCTGATCACAGTATGTTTTATATCCAATCAATTCTCAATAATGTAGTATCAAAAGAGTTAAATTTTAAAGTAGCTATAATTACGAAATCAAAATTCGTTAAAAATATTGTTGAAAGAGTTTTAAGTGAGTTAAAATGCAAGTATGAATTTCTGAATACCACCAATGATAATAATATCTACAAGAAGAAAGAGAGCTTCTTTTCTGATATAAAGACCTTAACAAACAGAATTAAGCTTGGTGGCTTTGATATAGGGGTTTACTTTGAAAATTCCTATGAAAAAATGATGTTGATTGATACTAAAGGAAGAGTAATAACTGATGACCTTTATACAGCACTAATTACACTAATTCACCTCAAGTCCTGCAAGGGAAGCAAAGTAGTGGTTCCGCTTAATACAAGCACTGTAATTGAAAAGATTGCGGGACAAAATGACGGAGCAGTGATAAGAGCAAAAACATCGACAAAAGAATTGATGAACAAAATGCTTTGTGATGAAAATCAGGATGGAATGAGTGAATATTTTAATATGAATTTTGACGTAATTGCTGGATTGATAAAAATAATGGATTATATGGCAGTTAACAATAGCAGCTTAAGCAAAATTGTTGATATGATTCCTGACTTTCATATTTTAAAGAAAGAAGTAAAGTGCCCATGGCCTGCTAAAGGCAAAGTTATAAGAGCAATTATCGAAGAGAATGAAAACGGTAATATTGAAACAACGGAGGGAGTTAAGGTATTAAGAGATAATGGCTGGGTTTTGGTACTGCCTGATGCCGAGAGACCTGTCTGCAAGGTCATAAGTGAAGGTTTTACACAGGAATATGCCAATGAATTAACTGATATTTATATAGAAAAGGTTAAATCTATCAGTAAGAATTTTGTTAGCAACAGGTAAAAAAGTTATATTGTTGAAAAAGCTCCATGATTAGCTTTAAGAAGCTAATTATGGGGCTTTTATTATTTGAACTTGGGTGTAAAAGAGTTTATAATTTTAATAAAGGAAATTTTGGAGGTAAAGATATATTGAGGAAATTAAGATTGGTGCTATCAATAGCGCTTTGCATTATGCTTTTATTGCAGACAACGGTGGTTGTGGCCGTTGAGGAAACTTCTACTTGTGTTGCCTTGGGCGATTCTATTGTAACCGGCTATGGGCTGGAAAATTTCAATTTAAATGATACAAAGAATATATGTAGTAGTAAAAATTTTGTAAACAAGCTAGGAACAAAATTGAATAAAAAAGCTGTTAATCTTGGTGTGGAAGGAATCAACAGTACAGGGCTGCTTGCTTCTATAGCTAATCCGGCAACATCAGCACAAAAAACTGCTATCAAGAGCATCAGGGAGGCAGATGTTATAGTAATCTCAATAGGCGGGAACAATGTATTTATACCAATACTTAATGCAGTCAACGATAAGATAAGAAATGGTAAGAACATCTTTCAGGCATCTGCACTGGAAATACAATTCGCAGCATTACGACTGATTAATGATAAAGCTGCATTGAATAAATTGCAGAATACTGTGCTTGCAAATGCAGCTAATTTTATCGGAGATACAGGGAAAAACCGGAAGGGTGAATTTGAAAGTATAATTAGTAAAGTAAAGGAACAAAACCCCAAGGCACAGATAATTGTACTAACAGTATACAACCCATATAAAGCAATTCTGCCTGATGTATTCAATAATACCATTGATATGATGAACTCGGCCATAATAGAGGGTTCAGAGGAGGGAAAGAATTATAAAGTAGCGGATGTAA
>CAYQCA010000175.1:0-8986 GCA_964415835.1 uncultured Clostridium sp.
CTTTCTCATCTTCCCTCATTAAAGCTTCTTTTTCTTCTTGGATCTTTCTGATTGATTCCTCGGTGGGAGGTATGTCAATTTTATTAGAATAATCTGGATTATATAACCAGTCATCCTCATCGTATATATAATGAATATATTAGATAACTCATTACTTATATTACCATAAATTGTATGTGTCGTTTACTTGTTTTTATATTACAAACCATCTGCTTTACTACAAAAGAACAGATAAGCATTATCCTTATCTGTTCTTTATTTAAACTAAATTTAATTTCTTTACATCCCCTTCATTCCTATTAGATCAGGATTCAACATACCAAATATCATGGCAACATGAGCCACTACCAGGAATATACCGACGAGTACTGCATGAAGCTTTAGCTTGCCGACTTCGTTTCTTTTCCTTCCAATGGCACCAACCTCAAGTAAAAACATACCGAGGAACGGAATTACTCCTAAAAGATAGAAACCAACGGCAATTACATCAGCCGGTCCTCTCCATCCACCTGTTGAGGTGAGAGGTATCACAGCAGTTGCAAATAAATAGATGAAAATTCCAAGGAAATAGAGCCCTGCGAAAATACCAGTAACCTTACTCACTTTTCTTGCCATACCAGTCAGATTTCTTGTAAATAATATTATTAATTCTGAAATAGCTAATGTCTCTGCACAAATAACCGGAATAGCCATAAAAATCAGCAGATTCCATGGTTGATTTGATGCAAGTAACTCCATATAATGAGTCATCGTGTTCATACATTTAATCTCCCTTCAATAATGTGTTTAATTTTAATGTAATTCTACCTAATAATTTTGAAGAATATATGGAGATTATAGTATAATCAAGAATTTTATTTCTCAGGTTCAGATTTCACTATCCATTCGGGGTTTAATTCAGAAGAACGTGATTCTGCATGCTTACCTGGATTATAGCTCTTTAAACTTAGCGAGTTTGTAACTACAGATACTGAGCTAAATGCCATTGCACCCCCTGCAATCATTGGGTTTAAGAACCCAAAGGCTGCAAACGGAATACCTATAACATTATAGAAGAATGCCCAGAAAAGATTCTGCTTTATTTTTCTCATGGTTTTTCTTGAAAGCCTTATGGCAGAAGGTATGGTTCTTAAATCCCCTCTCATTAAAGTAATGTCTGCTGCTTCTATTGCAACATCTGTTCCGGTTCCTATTGCCATACCTATATTTGCTGTGGCAAGAGCAGGGGCATCATTAATCCCGTCTCCCACCATTGCAACTACCTTTCCATTGCTTTTTAGCTTTTCAACTTCCTGTGCTTTATTTTCAGGGAGAACCTCGGCAAGAACATTAGTAATTCCAACCTGTCTAGCAATCGCATTTGCAGTTCTTTTATTATCACCTGTTATCATATATACATCAATCCCCATCTTTTGGAGATCTTCTATTGCTTCTTTTGAATTCTCCTTCAAGGTATCTGCTACTGCAATAACAGCTTCCAGTTTATTATTTACAGCCATTAGCATGGCGGTTTTCCCATGATCCTCAAGTTCGGTCAAAGTTGATTCAACTGTCCCTAAGTCAATAGCTTTTTCCAGCATGAGTTTACGTGTACCCATATAAATAGTCTTATTTCCAACAACGGCCATGACACCTCTGCCTGGAATTGCTTCAAAACTGTCCGGGTCTGGTATGCTGCCGAGTTCTTTTTTACCGTTTTCATAAATTGCAACACCTAGCGGGTGTTCAGAACTTTTTTCTGAGATCGATGCAAGTGTCAAAACTTCTTTCTTGTCCAATTTACCAAAAGTTATTATATCAGTTACTTCGGGCTGGCCTTTTGTAATAGTTCCAGTTTTGTCCAATACAACTGCATTTAACTTATATGCAGTTTCAAGATGTTCGCCGCCTTTTATCAAAATACCGTTCTCCGCGCCTTTTCCTGTACCCACCATGATTGCTGTAGGTGTTGCGAGTCCCAACGCACATGGGCAGGCAATAACCAGCACTGCCACGGCACTAACAATAGCTTTTGTCAAATCTCCGGTTGTAAAGAACCAGATAAAGAAAGTTATTAACGCAATACCAACTACTACAGGAACAAATATTCCCGAAACCTGGTCTGCAATTTTTTGTATGGGAGCTTTTGAACCTTGAGCGTCCTCAACCATTTTTACAATTTGTGATAGTGCAGTATCTTTTCCTACTTTAGTCGCTTCAAACTTAAAAGTGCCAAACTTATTGATTGTTGCACCAATGACAAAATCCCCAGCTTTCTTCTCAACCGGTAAACTTTCTCCTGTTAGCATTGCCTCGTCGATAGAAGAGTTTCCTTCTAATATTTTCCCATCCACAGGAATCTTCTCTCCCGGTCTTACTATGACAATATCCCCCACCTCAACTTCCTCAATGGGAATATTCTCTTCTACATTATTTCTGATAACTCTTGCGGTTTTTGCCTGTAAACCCATAAGTTTTTTGATTGCATCGGATGTTTTTCCCTTTGCAACAGCTTCCAGATATTTACCAAGTAATATTAGAGTTATAATTACGGCCGCCGCTTCAAAATAAAGGTCTTTCATACCACCCATTTTTTCAGGCTGAAAGAAAACATTATACAAACTGAAGAAATATGCTGCAGATGTTCCCATTGAAATCAATACATCCATATTTGAGCTCTTTGATCTGAGCGCATAGAAAGCATGTTTATAGAATCTAAAACCGATAATAAACTGTATCGGTGTAGCTATTATTAGCTGGAAATACCCGTTGTGCAAGAAAGGTACATCTATACCCACAAGTGATAAAACCATTGCCAAGACAAGAGGTGAACTTAAAATTATCGATATTATAAGCGTAATTCTTAGGTTTTTGATTTCCTTTTCTCTCTGTTCTTTCTCACGATCTCTTGAAACTTCTTCCGATTTTTCTGCTCCATATCCAAGTGCCTGAACTGCCTTTATCATTTCAGAAACTTTGATTTTTGAAGGGTTATATTCAATGGTCGCTTTCTCAGTTGTAAGATTTACATTTGCTTTACTTACACCCTCGAGCTTACTCAATTTTTTCTCAACTTTGGCAGAGCATGCTGCACAGCTCATACCGGATATTTTTAATTCTGCTTTATTTTCGTTATTTATTTGTTCATTAATTATGCCGTAGCCAAGTTTCTCTATTACAGATTGAATTTTCTGTGCATCAACCTCTTTATCATCATAATCAACCGTTGCCCTCTCCATAGCAAAGTTTACGTTTGCCGAATTAACTCCTTCAAGTTTATTCAGGCCTTTTTCTATTCTTGCAGCACAAGCTGCACAGCTCATGCCTGTTATCTTTAATGAATCCTTTTTGTTCATAGTTTTACTCCTTTGCATGTAATTAATTTATATCATTAGACTAATCCTCTGTTTATTTTTATTTGATTATCATAGCAACAAAATTTGAAGATAATGTGGAGAAAACATTTATGGAGCTTTACTATTTGTTATTTCTCAATTTCCAGGCTCCAGAGGTTGCCCCCCTGAGCTTAGAAATCAGCTTATACTGCCTTATGCTACATGTTATTGAATGTTTGTTGCTTTATACCCTGCATCTTCTACTGCTGCTTTAATCTTTTCGTCCTCTACATCATGTGCTAGTTCAATCACTGCAACCTTTGCTTGGAGATCAACCCTTGCAGACTTAATTCCCGATATTTCGTTTAATGCTTCTTCAACATGGCGGGCACAATGTCCACATGTCATACCTTCAATAAACACTTTCTTTGTCATAAAAACCACCCTTTCTTATTACAATAAATTTACTTTGCATATTTATCAATTAATTCAATGATTTCATTTACTTTCTCATCGCCATTCCCCTCAGTAAAAGCTTGTTTTACACAGTGTTTAATATGCTGGTCAATTATTTTAAGATTTGCTTTCTTAAGTAACGCCTGTACTGAAAGTATTTGCTTCGAGATGTCAACACAGTATCTATCCTCGTCCAGCATCTTAATAATCCCATCTATCTGTCCTTTAGAGGTTTTTAATAGATTCATCACATTCTTTTTATCTGCACAGTCCATACTAACCGCCTCCAACATATTATTAATGTAGTCTATAGTTTTACCATTATAATTGATAAATATTATCCCACCCCACCTGGGGGTGGGTTCAAATTCATTATACTCCATTAATTCTATTTGTCAATAATGTAAATAAAAAAATGCTCCTTTCCGGTAAAATCACAGCCCGAAAGGAGCATTCCTTCTATTCCTGAATTTTTTCATTTAGCCGCACTTGGTTACCCTCATGCTTATTCTGGCAGCAATCATCCTTATCTTCTTTTTTCCTTTTAAACATCATCGAAACCATGCCTACCATCATCAGAGGACAGATCAATGGAGCAATGACAGTTAGTACTTTAGCCAGTCCATTACCACCAATCTTCGTCAAAACAGGTAATAGAAGCAATATAATTATTGGAGCTCCGCAACAAAGCGCCATCATCAGCATATGAGAAAAAGGACCTTTATGTTTGTCTCCTTCTCCATTATTATTGTTGTGCTTCCCGTGGCAATTCATATAATTTACCATCCTCTCACTCATTAAAATTTTATTTTTTATTCCAATTTCCAAACAAAGCTGAATTTGCTTCCAGGATATCTTTTGATATTACAATATTTGTGCCGTCATCTGTTTTGCTTTCGTCAAAAATCGGTACAGGATTACAGCCTCCCTTTTCTTTCTCTACCTGATCAGCTTGGAATCTGTTGCCACAATTTTGACATACCAGCACATTTCCATCCTGTTCATAATATCCACGTCCTGAATCATAACAGACCTGACAGGTATTAAATGCTGTTCTGATGGTTCCGTCTGAAGCCTTTATCGCTAAAACCTCCATTTTGGTTTTCCCCACTTTATACGGATAGAATGTTGCTGTCTCTGAAATTCCGCTTTTAGGAATTGTTAAATCCCCCCCGCTTGAAGCAGTTGTTTCTTTTTCACCAAAACCCCCTTTAATTATGAAGGTTAGCGCAACAACTGCGATTATTACACCAATTACTATAAAAATTGACTTGTTGCTTTTTTTATGAACCGCTTTCTTCTTATTTGTCATTATATCTCCTCCAATTTAATAATTTTTAATGGCAGCTTGGACCATTTCCACTACCTAAACCTCCTCCTACTGCTGGTGGTATAAAATTATCAACCTCTTTTCTTATATCCTCTAGGTTTATATTATTCAAGTCATCAACTACCTTTACATAGCCTATGAGCTTCCCGGTTGAGCTCTGAAAAGAAAAGTCACTATCAGGTGTGACTGATATTTCATTCTCACCTTCAACCAAATCTATACTAGCCCCATATTCCGGGAAAAATAACGAACTGTTTTCTAAGTTCAACTCTTTACCATTTATTTTGAAATTAGTTTCAACCCCTGATTGCATAACAATAACTGCTGAGGACAGCTGATCACCATTAACATCGATGCTTACAAACTGTTTACCGTCAACAATTTTACTTACAGTGATATTTTCTGTAGGTATACTTCCCTTTTTGGGGGCTTCCACCTTGCCCGGAGTCTGTAACTCTTCACTTGAAACGTTATTAACGTCTGCCACTACGTTTATACTTGCTCTTATCATCCCCATCCAACAAGAGTAAACAAATCTCCCCTCTTTATCAGGAGTAAATTCTATAATATTTTCCCCCGGTACTAATTTCGAGCTTTCAACATTATATTCAGGGATAATTATCCGGTTATTACACCCATTTATATCGCCTTTTTCTGCTTTGATAACCCACTTAACAGGTATACCTTTTTGTACAATAATCGGCGCATACCTTCCTGATTCCAGGTTAGTAGTAACTACCTGGATATTTCCTTCGATATTTGCCACATTTCCAGTACTCCCCGAAGCAGCATATGCCGTATTTACTCCGGAAAGTGCCAGCCCTCTATTTAACATAAAAATACCAAGTACTAAAACGAGAACTGCGCTTACTTTCATCATTCTATTGGTAAACTTTCCACTTAATATTGAGCTTAGGGCTCCAAAACCAAACATTAACGGAACAGTTCCCAAACTAAATAAAAACATGGATAAGGCTCCAGCAAAGAAACTACCGGTTCCCAATGCGTAAATTTGCATTGCCTGCAGGGGTCCACATGGCATTAATCCATTCAAAAGTCCTACATAAAACGGACCATGTTTTCCATCTTTACTATGCAGCTTTTTCCTAAATATTTTAGGCATTCTGGGGTTCAATTTGCGGAGCCATGGGAATATATTCAACATATTAAGTCCCATTATCATCATAAATAATCCGGAAATAATGGCCACAATACCTTTTGCCGCCCCGGAAAAACTGATTACTGAACCTAAAGCTCCAACAATTCCACCAATAATGGTATAGGATATTACCCTTCCGGAGTTATATAAAATGCTTGGTTTGAGCTTAGATATCCTATTGTTTTCGCCTTCGGCATATTTATAGGATACACACTGGGAGAGGTTAATACCGCCACACATTGCAATGCAATGAAGAGATGTAATAAGTCCAACCACAAGTAATATTCCGTACCCCATATTTTGGTTAACCTGAGGTATAAAATTAAATCCTACTGTGTTGTTTATGACTAAATAAATTGCTAAAATGATAATTCCTATACCTAATAACTGCTTAATAGGTAACTGATTATTGTCAGCTTTTCCAGCCTTGTTGCCCTCAATTACTTCTATATCACTTTTTCCATTTTTCACTTCATAATCCAGCTTTTCTATTGCATCAATAATGATATTAAGTTTGATTAAATCCGCATCGTAGGTTACATATACATTAGAACTGCTATAAATAGCCTTTGCTTCCAAAAGGCCCTCAAGCTTTTTCAATCTGCTCTCTATTCGCATTTCACAGCTGGTACATGTCATACCGCCAATTTGCAGAACTTTTACTACCTTATTCAATTTAACCTCCATTCCGCCTAAACTAATGGCGACTTACATAATAATTTAATAATTTTTCAAATATTATTTATCTTTAAGAATCATATCAGTAAAATATGAAGTTTTAATGAAGACTCAAATACATATAATTACCGAGGAAGATTATAACGGTCCCAAGGAGAAGTAATATATATTTGTTCAGCTTGATAAATATTGGCGACAGTAACATAGCTACACCCAAAAAGTGTCCTTAAGGTCGTATATTATATGGAAATATATCATTAAAAAGAGCGCAATTCCTCGAACTAAATCTAATTCCCATATTCTTGTTTTATTCATACAGAATCCTTTTTATTACTGTTGACTTGCCGATTTAATTGGCAGCAATCAAGAGTACCTTTTCCAAAAGATTTTTCATTTTCCTTTGCCAGATTCTCCAAAAATTTATTAATAGCTTTTTTTAACCGTTTCAACATAACAGTCTCTCCTAAAATTGTAATTTCAGTAATAATAAGCTTTCCTCCATTGAGGAAGCGTCAATATTCCTTAACATAATATCAAGTAAATTTGAAGAACATATGAAGATAAAACGAGGCTGTAACAGAAATTCACAATCTGTTACAGCCTCGTTTCCAACTTAATAACCTTTATTCAATTTTCCGCCTTCGATTACCAATCAATACTGTATTATCATTTGCTATTGCAGCGCCTCTATTATCTTTCAAAGATTTACACTTCAATTTCACCTTCTCTAAACTTAGTAAGATAGTTCATACAGTAGTCATCCATACCCATTAATGCTTCTGTTGCATACATAAATGACATGAGCTTTTTGTCAAGCGGATCCAGAATTGCGCCATCCATTCCGGCTGCCATTGCCGCTACAAGAAAGGCCTGATTCATTAGCTTTCTGGCAGGAATACCAAATGATATATTGCTGAGTCCACAGGCAATATGTACCTCCGGGAACTCAGTCTTTATCTTGCGAATAGTCTCAATTGCAACTACTCCGTAGTGTGAACCGGTTCCGACTGGTCTTACCATTGGGTCGATAAAGATATCACCTAAGGCGAGTCCCTCTTTTGTAAGCTTTTCAATGAGCCTTTCTGCTATTATGACTCTATCCTCCATAGTTTCCGGCATTCCTTTATCATCCATACATAATGCAACTATGCCAGTCTTATATTGCAGCGCCAGAGGCATTATGGCATTATATCTTTTTTCTTCGTCAGTTATTGAGTTAATAATGGGTTTAGGATTTTTATTAACCTTAAGAGCTGCTTCAATGGCCTTCGGATTCGGGGAATCAATTGAAAACGGTGCATTTGACACTTCCTGAATAGTATTTACCAGCCATACAAGTCTCTCAGGCTCATCACCGTGAAACATACCTGCATTTACATCAATATAAGCTGCACCGGCATTGTATTGCTTTACAGCCAGATCTTGTATAGCAGCAGCGTCATAATTCTCCATCGCCGGTCTGATAGCCTTTAAAGTACTGTTTATTTTTTCACCAATAATAATCATACAAATCCTCCTTCTTATGCGCTTTTTAACGCATTCAACAGTTAAGAATACTTCATTACTCTTCGCATTGTTTTGCTGCTCTTATTACATGCTTTGCCAGAACAGAGGTTGTAACTGTTCCCACTCCTCCTGGAACAGGCGTAATAGAATCAACAACCTTTTCAACAGCGTCATAGTCCACATCTCCACACAGATTGCCATTATGGTCTAAATTAATGCCCACATCGATTACAATCTGACCCGGTGAAACAAATTTCTCCGAAACCATTTTTGCTTTTCCGGCTGCTGCAATCAAAATTTCGGCAGTCCTGCACAGCTCCTCCAAATTCTTTGTTCTGGTATGGCATACGGTAACCGTGGCATTTTTCTTTAAAAGGAGCATGGATAGCGGCTTGCCCACTACAAGACTTCGTCCGATTACGACTACTCGTTTTCCTGTTACATCAATATTATAGTGTTCTAGCATTTCCATAACTGCTTCAGGTGTACAGGGAGCAAAACCTGTTTCATCACCTTCAAATACCTTCGCGACATTTATGGGAT
>CAYQCA010000176.1:0-8942 GCA_964415835.1 uncultured Clostridium sp.
TCGTAAACCTGGTGATATGTACTCTAAAATGCAAGGTTATTGGATACGCTGTGCCACTGAAAAAGCATTAAAGAAAGCCGGAAATGGACTCTTGTTGAGTGACCTTTCCGGTGCTTGCTGTGCGCTTAACGGTGCCGACTGGCCATCGGATTATGATAGACTACGTAAGCTGGTATCAAATGAGCTGCATATGGATGAATGCAATGTCCGTATTGTTAATGACTGTATCGGTGCAATGAGAGGTGGCTCGGACAGTGGAAACAGAGCAGTAATCTGTATGGGAACAGGTATGAATACCGCGGTAAGAGCGGCTGATGGAAGAGAGTATGTTTATGGATATTTTATCACTGCTGCAGATCAAGGTGGTCGAGCGCTAGGCGGTATGGCTTGGGGAAGTATTTTGGATGCTTATAATGGGTTTGGGAAAAAAACTTTATTAACTGAATTGACATTTAAAAAATACAATGAAATCGATTTGGCAGAGCTTTTTCAAAAGATTACGACAAATGTCATACCTTTTGAATATTATGATATGTGTCCGGTGTTGATGCTTGCTGCAAAAGAGAATGACGCTATTGCAATTGAAATTCTTGAGAATTCTGCCGGACGTTTGGTGAGTTATATTGAGGAAGGCGCAAAAAAACTTGGGCTTAGCGCAATAACTGTTTCGCTCGTTCTTGCGGGTGGTGTTTTTAAAGGCGATGGAGATGTTTTCTTTAATATTATCAAACGTATAATCAACGACAGAAATTTAAATATTGAGTGCATAAAGCCAATTTATGAGCCGGTAGCCGGTTCTGCACTTCTGATTCTAGATGATCTAAGTGATATATCACGAGTTGAGGCTTTGAAACAATTTGATTCAGATGCGGAAAAATTTAAGGTAAAAATAGGATGAGCTGATTTAATTTAGGTGTAATAATAATGAAATTAGAGGTATGAAGGTTGAGAGTTAGCTTTCATACCTTGATTTTAATATACGAGGAAACAAAATGTCCCCCACTTCTATAAGTACGAATTCCTCCTTGTCTTTATCTGCCACATACACGACAGAGTTTAAGAAGTTGATTTAAATACAATAATCATGGTATAATATTAAATTGCGTATGCATATTAGTTCACAAATATTTATGATGCAAGCATAGTGATTATTTGCATTACTTTAAGATTATCATGATGGAGGATTTTATGTTTGACAAACTGCAGGCAACCGAGGATAGGTATGAAGAAATAAGCCATAAACTTAGTGACCCTGATGTAATTAATAACCAAGATGAATATAAAAAATTAATGAAAGAGTACTCCGACTTAGAGGAAATTGTACAGAAATATAGAGAGTATAAAAAAGTTACAAGTGAAGTCGAGGAAGCCCGGGAGCTTTTAAATGAAACTCTGGATAAAGATTTTAGAGAAATGGTTCAGATGGAATTTGATGAAGCGCAGGAAAAGCTGGAGGTAATTAAGAAGCAGTTAAAAGTATTACTTGTGCCCAAGGATCCCAATGATGACAAAAACGTTATTGTTGAAATACGTGGAGGTGCAGGCGGAGAAGAGGCTGCACTTTTTGCAGGTGTTCTTTTCAGAGAACTTACGAGGTATGCGGAAAGGAAGCGCTGGAAAACAGAAATACTGGATTCCAATCCTACTGAATTGGGCGGCTTTAAAGAAGTTGTATTTGGAATAGAAGGAAAGGGAGCCTACAGCAGGCTAAAGTTTGAAAGTGGTGTTCATAGAGTTCAGAGAGTCCCTTCTACTGAATCAAGCGGACGAATTCATACTTCAACTATTACAGTTGCTGTACTGCCTGAAGTTGAGGAAGTTGATGTGGATATTAACCCCAACGATTTGAGAATAGACACATATAGGGCCAGTGGTGCAGGAGGACAGCATATTAATAAGACTGACTCTGCCATAAGAATAACACACTTACCTACCGGTCTTGTTGTAAGCTGTCAGGATGAACGTTCTCAACATAAAAATAAAGACAGGGCAATGAAGATATTAAGGTCTAAGCTTTATGAAATTGCTCAGGAGAAACAGAATTCCGAGTATGCACAGGATAGAAAGAACCAGGTTGGCACCGGGGACCGTAGTGAGAGAATAAGGACTTACAATTATCCGCAGGGCAGAGTAACTGACCACAGAATCAACCTGACTTTATATAAGCTGGAACAGATACTTGACGGAGATCTGGATGAAATAATTGATGCGCTTATAACGACGGAACAATCCGAGAAACTCAGCAGCGGAAGTGACGAGGACTAGAATAAAAAACTTTTCATTCTTCACTATTAACTATTCACTTACCTATGAATATTCCACAGACCCCAGGAATAGGATGTCTATATACTATTGTGATTGGGGAGGATACTGTGGAACACATATTAACTATAACAATTGTAGGCTTGATATCTGGCATTACCGGAACCGGTATTGGCGGGTTGATAGCTTTTTTTGTAGACAGAAAAATAAGTAACAGGCTGCTGAGCTCCATTCTGGAGTTTTCTGCAGGTCTGATGACCGCTGTAGTATGCTTTGAATTAGTACCGGAAGCTGTTAAAATTGCAGGACTGAACCTGACTGTAATTGGCGTGGTAACCGGGGTTCTGGTTATTATTTTTATTGATGATATCGTAAAAACACTGGATACAGTAAAATACACAAAAGGGAATTCCAATCTGCTCAGAGCCGGCATTTTGGTTTCGATTGGTTTGGCACTCCATAATTTACCCGAGGGGTTCGCAGTCGGCTCCGGATTTGAAGCTTCAGTGAAATTAGGACTGACTCTAACGATAATTATAGCAATACATGATGTTCCTGAAGGAATTGCTATGGCCCTTCCAATGAAAATCGGTGGGTTTTCTGCAAAGAAAGCTTTTGCTCTGACGGTCCTGTCCGGTGTTCCAATGGGGCTCGGCGCATTTATTGGCTCAGTTTTAGGCCATATTTCAGAGCAATTTATTGCAGTCTGCCTGGGCTTCGCCGGTGGAGCTATGCTATATGTGGTTTTTGGAGAATTAATACCTGAATCCAAGCGGATTTATTTGGGAAGAATGTCTTCTGTAGGCAATATATTAGGGATAGTATGTGGTATAATAGTTACAATGATAAACTGAGGTGATTTAATCGTGATAACACAAGTAATTAAAATTGACCCTAAAAATATAAATAGAGACAAGCTTATAGTAGCCGCAGAAGCATTAAGGGATGGAAAAGTTGTAGCTTTTCCTACTGAGACGGTTTATGGTTTGGGTGCAAATGCATTAAACCCTTCTGCAGTAGAACAGGTATTTAAAGCAAAAGGAAGACCTTCTGATAATCCGCTCATTGTACATATTGCTGACCGTAATAGTATCAATGAGCTGACGGACGGTATCCCTGAAAAAGCAGCTGCTCTGATGGACAAGCTGTGGCCGGGGCCGCTGACCCTTGTCCTTAAAAAAAGCAGTATTATTCCACAGATAATTACAGCAGGATTGGTTACGGTGGGCATCCGTATGCCAGAACATCCGGTGGCACTGGAATTGATAAGGCAGGCAGGAGTTCCTGTTGCAGCGCCAAGTGCAAATGTTTCAGGAAAGCCAAGTCCTACCAAAGCAAAGCATGTATTGGATGATCTGGACGGAAAAATCGAGATTTGCATTGATGCCGGCAGCTCAAGGGTTGGCCTTGAGTCAACTGTGCTGGATGTTACAGTGGACCCTCCAATGCTTTTAAGACCGGGAGGGGTTACACCCCAGCAAATTGAAGAAATAATTGGACCTATTGAAATAGATAAAACAATCCTGGGCAAAGTAAATGCAAATAATATACCGAAATCCCCGGGAATGAAGTACAGACATTATTCGCCAAAGGCACATGTGATTATAGTAAATGCAAAAAATATTGATAATCAGGTGAAAAAAATAACGGAGCTGGCAAACCAGAGTATTAATGAAGGGAAAAAAGTAGGCATTTGTGCGACAGACCAAACTGTAAACTTTTATACCGGCTTTGATACAATATCGGTTGGTGACAGGAATAATCCCGAGACTATAGCTTCAAAATTATTTGCCCTCCTAAGAGAATTTGATGATAGAGGAGCAGAAATAATTTTGGCCGAATCGGTGGATAAGAACGGGGTTGGGCTGGCAATAATGAATAGAATGGTAAAGGCTGCAGGATATGATATGGTTGACGCTGACTAATTTTTTGCAAAGGTTTGGAGGGTAAAAATGAAAAACAAAAATGTATTATTTGTTTGCACCGGTAATACATGCAGGAGCTGTATGGCTGAAGGAATTTTCAGAGCCCTTGCAGGGACAAAGCAGGAAACAGCTGACCTAAGAACAATATCAAGAGGAATATATGCCTTTGATGGGGATCCGGCATCGGATCATTCCATAAAAGCACTTATGAATCTATGGGATATTGATATTTCTATTCATAAGGCAAAAATGCTTGATGAGACGGATGTTAATAAAGCTGACCTCGTACTGACAATGACAAGACAACATAGGGACACACTTAGCAGAAGTCATCCGGGTAAGAGGCCGAACATCTATACACTAAAGGAATATGTGTATCCCGAGTTGGGAGCTAACAGTGCCGAATTGGATATAAGTGACCCATACGGGATGCCATATCAAAGCTATGAAAAATGTGCTAAAGAAATATATAATTGTATAAATATACTAATTAATAAATTCATGCAAGATTCATAGCTTTCAGAACGCAGAACGTAGGAGTTGCAGGAGTGCAGTATAAGGAATCCGACTATGTCGGCTAAATTTAGCTCGGATAAAGCCGAGGTTTTCATTCTATTGAATACTGAACTTCTGAATACTGAATACTGATTTTTTTTGACATGTGCTTATTTATACTATAAAATAATTAAAGATAATTAACAATGTGAAAAAATTTTAACTAAATCTTGGAGGCATTATGATTGCGATAGGAAGCGACCACGCAGGATATTTGCTCAAAGCAGATATAATAAAATTTCTGAATGATAAAGGTCTTGAGGTAAAGGACTTTGGTACAAACGGACCTGAATCAGTAGACTATCCTGACTTTGGACAAGCTGTGGCTGAAGCAGTTGCCAGTAATGAATGTGATAGAGGGATAATAATATGTGGAACCGGAATTGGAATATCAATTTCTGCTAATAAGGTTCCGGGTATAAGAGCAGCACTGTGTACAGACAGCTACATGGCAAAAATGAGCAGACAACACAACGATGCTAACATTTTGGCAATTGGAGAAAGGGTTGTTGGGCCTGGAGTGGCCTTGGACATTATTCAAACCTGGCTTGACACTGAATTTTTAGGTGGCAGGCATCAAAACAGAGTAAGTAAAATTTCAAATATTGAAAAAAAATATTTAATAAAGTGAGGAATTTAAAATGGAAAATGTATTTGTTTTTGACCATCCGCTAATACAACATAAAATATCGCTATTAAGAGATAAGAATACAAGCACTAAGGAATTCAGAGAACTTGTTTCTGAAATAGCAATGCTTATGGGGTATGAAGTTACAAGAAACATGCCGTTAAAAGAAGTAGAAATTGAGACTCCGGTTGGTATAGCTAAAACAAAGATAATTTCAGGTAAAAAACTTGGAATTGTGCCAATATTAAGAGCAGGCTTGGGAATGGTTGATGGTATGCTCAGCCTTATTCCAATGGCAAAAGTAGGCCATATAGGTCTTTACAGAGATCCTGAAACATTACAGCCGGTTGAATACTATTGTAAACTTCCTGTTGATGTTGAAGAAAGAGAGATAGTTGTGCTTGATCCTATGCTTGCTACAGGCGGTTCAGCATCAGCTGCTATCCAGTTCATAAAGAACAGAGGCGTTACAAATATTAAATTGATGTGTCTTATAGCAGCAAAAGCTGGTATAGAAAGAATTCGCAAAGATCATCCGGATGTTGAAATTTATTGTGCAGCTGTAGATGAAATTCTGAATGACCATGCTTATATAGTTCCAGGTCTTGGAGATGCTGGAGACAGACTGTTTGGAACCAAATAATGAGGTAATAAGCCAGGATTTGGCATTTATGCATACAGCGGGGTTCTTCGCAGGGGTGAATATGACTTGCCGGAGCACATAATGGGAGGTTAAAATGAGGCCGACTTGGGATGAGTATTTCATGCAAATTGTCGATTTGATAAAAACCAGATCGACCTGCCTTAGAAGACAGGTTGGGGCTATTATAGTCAAGGATAAGAGGATTTTGGCAACCGGGTATAATGGAGCACCTATGGGATGTAAGCACTGCTCTGAGGTTGGTTGCCTGAGAGAAAAACTAAATGTTCCTTCCGGTCAGAGACATGAGCTATGCCGTGCCATTCATGCAGAACAAAATGCAATTGTTCAGGCAGCATACAGCGGAACCGCTATAAATGGTGCAACGATGTATGTAACCACACAGCCATGTGTACTCTGTGCAAAACTGGCTATCAATGCCGGAATTACCAGGATAGTATTCAGAGGGGATTATCCTGATGAATTGTCAATGACGTTATTAGATGAGGCTGGCATAGAGGTTATAAAATTTTAGAAAGTATAACTAAACAAAATAGAGGGAGGTCAGTCTCCCTCTATTTTGAGCGTATAGGACAAAAAATAATCGTACCGAATTTTCTTGTGTTTGGAAGGTGTTAAGATGTTGAGTGTATATGAGTATTTTATTTCGTTTACCCTTGCGTTTATCGTGGCTTTTTCCGCAACTCCTGTTGCTAAAATACTTGCTTTTAAAGTAGGAGCGGTTGATATACCTAAGGATGAGCGCAGAATGCACAAAGAGCCTATCGCTAGGTTAGGTGGATTTGCAATAATTGCAGGATTCTTTGTATCCATACTGTTTAGTGTGTTGAGCTCAAATCTATTAAATACAACATCTGCAATGGTATTTAATACACAATTTTATGGGTTAATGGCAGGCAGTTTAATAATTGCCGCGCTTGGAATTGTTGATGATATAAAAGCTTTGAGTGCAAAGCTAAAGTTTCCTATTCAGATTGTTGCAGCTTTAATTGTGGCATTTACCGGGACGAGAATTGAATTTGTCACAAACCCGTTTTCCGAGATAGGAATATCCACTTTTGGACCCTGGATTTCGTATCCTATAACAGTATTATGGATTGTAGGCATTACAAATGCAATTAATTTTATTGATGGCCTTGATGGTTTGGCAGCCGGCGTTTCATCAATAGCGTCGTTGTCACTATTCTTTGTATCGGTAATAAGGGATGATCCTAATATTCATACAGCGGTGCTGGCTGCTATGTTGGCTGGCTCAACACTTGGCTTTCTGCCATATAATTTTAACCCTGCAAAAATATTTATGGGGGACACAGGTGCTACATTTTTAGGCTTTGTGCTAGGAACAATATCAATACAGGGGACTTACAAATCCTACACCGCCATAGCCATTGCTGTTCCGTTGCTGGTACTTGCACTTCCGCTGTTTGATACAATTTTTGCAATATTGCGCAGAGTTGCAAGCGGTAAATCGCCAATGGAAGCTGACAGGGGGCACTTACACCACAGACTGGTAGATATAGGTCTTTCACAGAAGCAATCTGTTGGGGTAATATATGTCGCTTGCGCAGCTTTGGGGCTATGTGCCGTAGTGCTGGATTATAAAGGGCCTATGAGTGCGATTATACTGGTAATAGCAATTGCGATCTTTATTGTTGGTGGATCGCTCTATATGAGTGAAATGAATAGTGCTAATAAAGTGAAAGAATGCCATCATCTACAAAACCCATCCAGAATGGCATTAATTGGAGGTAAGAAATTGGATAAGCTAAAAGTAATGACAATTTTCGGGACAAGACCCGATGCTGTAAAAATGGCTCCGCTGGTTAAAGAATTAGAAAAATGCGACAAGATTGATTCAGTAGTTTGCGTAACTGCTCAACATAGAGAGATGCTTGATCAGGTTTTAAAGATATTTGATATTACACCACAGCACGACTTGAACATAATGCAGAGCAGGCAGACTTTAACAGGAATAACTACAAGAGCGCTGGAGGGCCTGGAAAAAGTATTAGAGCAGGAAAAGCCCAATATAGTCCTTGTACATGGCGATACTACAACTTGCTTTGTTGGAAGTCTTGCAGCTTTCTACAAGCAAATAGCAGTGGGACATGTTGAAGCAGGGCTAAGAACCTATGATAAGTACTCACCATACCCTGAGGAGATGAACAGAAAGCTTACCGGTGCTATGGCTGATATTCATTTGGCACCGACCGGGACAAACAAGGAAAACCTGTTAAAAGAAGGCGTTAAAGAGGAAACTATTTATATAACAGGTAACACTGTCAACGATGCACTCAAGACAACTGTAAAATACGATTACAAATTTGAATGTAAAGAACTCAGAAATATAGACTTCGCAAATAAGAGAATAATCGCAGTTACAGCACACAGAAGAGAGAACCTGGGAGAGCCGCTGCATAACATATGCAGGGCACTTGCTGCTATAGTTGATAAATACCAGGACGTTGAGGTTGTGTACTCTGTTCACCTGAATCCTGTTGTTCAGGAAACTGCCCGTGAAGTGCTGGGAGGAAAAGAACGGGTTCACCTTGTACCACCTTTAGATGTACAGGATATGCATAATCTGATGGCCAGAGCCTATATGATAATGACAGATTCCGGTGGAATACAGGAAGAAGCTCCTACTCTTGGTAAACCGGTTTTGGTACTCAGAAAGGAAACTGAGAGACCGGAGGCAGTTAAAGCGGGAACCGTAAGACTGGCAGGAACAGTTGAAGATGAAATAATAGAGCAGGCATCAAAGCTTCTGGACGACAAGGAAGACTACGATAAAATGGCTAGATCTGTAAATCCGTATGGCGACGGTCATGCTTCAGAAAGAATAGTTAATGTGCTCCTATATCATTTTGGATTGATTGATGAAATACCTGAAGAATTTAAAGTGTGAAGC
>CAYQCA010000177.1:0-3656 GCA_964415835.1 uncultured Clostridium sp.
AGCGCCCAGCTTGAACTCAATACCTTTTTTCTGATAATTTTTCATCAGTATTTCCGAGATTTCACTATCAGTAGGTCCTGCAATCTTATCCAGCATTTCAACTACTGTTACCTTACTTCCGGCTGAATTAAAATATGATGCCATTTCAAGTCCAATAACTCCACCACCGACAATTACCAGAGATTCTGGCACAGATGTAAAGTCCAGAATTTCACGGTTTGTTAGAATATATCCTTTTTCAATACCTTCTTTAACACCTGGAATTGGTGGAATAACAGGCATTGAGCCAGTTGCTATCAATATTCTGTTACCTGTATAAACTTCACCGCCAGCTGAAATTTGATAACCTTCGGAACTTTTTCCCTGAATTTCTGCAACTGCTTCGACAACTGTAACTTTGTTCTTTTTAAGCTTAGCCTTAATTCCTGTTACCAGCGTTTTTACCACTTTATTTTTCCGGGCAATTACAGCAGCCTGGTCAAGTGTTGCATTTGTTACTGTTAAACCATATTTCTGACCGTGTTTTGCCCCATCCAAAAGCTTTGCTGAATATAAAAGCGCTTTTGACGGTACACAGCCTTCATTAAGGCATACACCACCAATGAATCTTTTTTCTATCAATAATACAGCCAGCCCTGCATGGCTTGCACGTTCTGCCGCCAGATAACCGGCAGGACCGCCACCTATAACTATTAAGTCATATACCAAAACTAATCACTCCATTTCTATTAATAAAGCCTCAATTCAAATGAAATATAAATCAGATAGGTTCAGTTGCTAAAACACTGAACCTGACCACTTTTATTTAACTAGTAAACAACTAAAGTTTTCAAGATTGTTCTTAAGCTCCTGCAGGAATTTTGCTGCAGGTGCACCATCCAATGCTCTGTGATCAAATGTAAGAGATAGTCCCATCGCCGGGTAGAATACTATTTCTCCATCAACTTCCTTTGCACGCTGAACAATATTATTAACACCCAAAATACCTGTTTGTGGTGTATTGAGTACAGGTGTAAAGCTTTCAATACCCAAAGATCCAAGGTTAGTTACTGTGAAGCTTCCACCCTTGAGTAAATCAGGATTGATTTTACCTGACTGACATTCCTTAGCCAAAACCTTAACCTCTGCTGATAATTCGTTCAATGATTTATGATTGGCATTGAATACTGTTGGAACCATCAAGCCACGGTCTGTATCAATAGCCACTCCAAGATTTACATTTTTGAAGTACAGCATGCTGTCATCCAGGAAGTTAGCATTTAAGTCACGGAAATTCAATAGTGTACGGGATACTGCAAATAAAACTATATCATTCAGAGTGATATTCTCGAGACCGAGCTTCTCTTTTCCTGCCTTTAGCTTTTTACGGAATTCCATTATTTCAGTAGCATCAAAGGAGCTGTTGAGCGTTAATTGGCAAGTTGAAGCAATAGAATTATGCATTGCTTTTGCAATAACTTTACGTATATTAGAAATCTTGACTTTTTCAATTTCCGGGGTTGGAGCAACTGCAGCAGTAGCTGTTGTATTAACATCCACAGTTAGATTTGTTTGATTAAGGTCCGAAGTTGTAATTCTACCACCCAAACCAGAGCCGTTATGTAAACCTGCTTCTGAGCCGGAATAAGAACTTTTTGCTGCACCAGTAATCAGGTAACCCTGCTCACGTGCATCCAGGATATCTTTTTCAATAATTCTTCCATTTGGTCCGGTTGGAGTAGTTCTATACACATCAACGCCGGCTCTTTCAGCCGCATGCTTTGCCCGTGGTGAAATTTTTATATCTCCGGTGTTAAAATTGACCTCTTCTGCTGAAGCTGCCGGTACCTCTGAAACCTGTAGTTTTTGCTCAGTTTGCGCTGGTTGTTCAGTTACAGCCTTTTCCTCTGCAGGTGCAGGTGCTGCTGAATTATTTTCAACCGCCTCACCGGGCTGACCTATAGCACATACATTGGTCAAACACGGAACATCATCACCTTCTTCAAAAAAAATCTCCAGCATTACACCTTCAACTTTTGATTCCTCATCAAAACTAGCTTTATCTGTTTCATAGGAAAAAAGCAAATCACCAACTGAGATAGTATCTCCTTTTTTCTTATGCCATTTTGCAATTATGCAGCTTTCAACAGATTGCCCTTGTCTAGGCATTATAACCATTGTAGCCATTCCAAAATCCTCCTTCTCATTTTAAGTTCGTTATATCGGCTCAGCATTTGCTAGAAGACATTGCTCTGCTTCAAGACACCAAAGTCCGTTATTCTTCTCTACTATATCGGCCAATTGACTAAAGAGTTTGTCTGTCTTGCCCTTTTCTCTAAAATCAACTATGGCAGTCAGTGGTAGATTAATATTTGTATAAATAAGTTTCTTTCCACCAGGAATATGTGGCAGATTTAATGTTGTTTCAACCGCACTGTTCAAGCCTCCGATATGAGTAATCATTGATGAAGGATTGATTTTCCCGCTTGACATCATATCCAATGATTCAACCATATCTGCTGTATTTCCGCCGCTGGTTCCAACGACATGTGTGGAACTGTAATGAACATTATAGAAATTCATTTTCACGCTGAACTCTGTATTGCTTGGTCCGGCAAAGAAGTTAAGACAGCCATCCTTTGCAAGAATCTTGTCTCCCAATTCAACCACTGGCGCAACCGGAGCAAGTGCCATTACATCATCATAGCCTTTGCCATTTGTTAATGAAATAAGATACTCAGCTGCATTTTCCATTCCTGAAGTATTTACATACTTAAGTTCCACACCGTTCTTACGAGCCTCTTCTACTGTGTAAATAGCAGCAGCTCTTGTCAGTCTTGCTTCATCTATATCAGTAACAACCAGCAAGCCCGGCTTGCGATCACAGTGAATAGCATAATCAATAAAACCAAGCCCCATAGGTCCAACACCAGCTAAAACAGCCATGTTTCCACGTTCAACTATACCCATTTTGTGCTCATAGCTTCCCTGTTCTGTGTGATACATTGCATGGAATGTACCTACTATACAGGACATTGGTTCTGAAAGAGAACCATAGAAGAAAGCATCACCATTATAAGGAAGCAACGATCCCAATTCCATAACAACATTTGGAATTATAACGTATGTAGCTCCACCGCCAATATATTCAAATGAATATCCTGGAGCTGCATAAGGATCATCTTTTTGGTTTAGAGCAGGTTGTATAGAGAATTTGTCACCTGCTTTGAATTGCTTTGCCCACTTTTGACCGACTTTTATAATCTCACCGCAAAATTCATGACCGATTATAACAGGATTGGTATCAATATTTTTTGGTATTCTTTTATGTTCAGTTCCACTTATAGCAGCTTTATAAGATGACATACAAATACTGTCTGATATTATATGGGCTAAAATTTCATCATCTTTAATCTCAGGAAGTTCAAACTCCTCTAATCTTAGATCATTTTTACCATACATACGAATAGCTTTTGTTTTCATATAGTTCTCCTCTCGATCTATTTTAAATAACTTTAAATCAATTATATTACAATGTTAAAATAAAATCAACACAAATAGTCACATTCAAACACAAATAAATTTATATGGACATTTTCGGTCTTGCAATATATAATTAATACATATAATTTTAAATTAAGTAAATGGGATATAACTTCTTATTGCAATATCAATAA
>CAYQCA010000177.1:3666-8924 GCA_964415835.1 uncultured Clostridium sp.
ATAAATGCATATGAAGAATGTCCCAATTATAGGGGGAGTTTTAAATGTTAAATTGCAAAAGGTTAGAAGGAAAGGTTGCAATAGTAACCGGAGGTGCACAAGGTCTCGGAGAAGCCCTGGTTAACAGGCTTGATAAAGAAGGCTGCAAAATTGTTGTAGCTGATATTAATTATGAGTCCGCCCAGCAAGTTGCAGATAAATTAAGTGATGCAATTGCATTCAAAGTTGATGTAACAAATGAAGAAGAAGTTGAAGCCATGGTGAAAACCGCTGTTGATAAGTATGGAAAATTAGATTTACTTGTTTCAAATGCTGCTATCCTCATAGCTAAAGCAGTTCCTGATTTTCCTCTGGAGCAGTGGAAACGTATGGTAGACGTTAACCTCACAGGGTATTTCCTTTGTGCCAAAGCTGCAGCAAAGGTAATGATTCCCAACAAGAGCGGTAATATAATACAGATTAACAGTAAGTCAGGTAAAAAAGGTTCATATAAAAATTCTGCATATGCATCGGTTAAGTTTGCAGGGATTGGTTTCACTCAGAGTCTCGCACTTGAACTGGCAGAACATGGTATACGTGTAAATGCTATATGCCCTGGAAACTTGCTCGATTCACCATTATGGGTCAACAGTCTTTTCAAACAATACGCTGCAAACCAAGGTATCACCGAAGAACAGGTTCGTCAGAAATATCTGAGCCAGGTTCCCCTTGGAAGAAGCTGTCAATATGAAGATGTTGCCAACGCGATGGTGTTTCTTGCCTCTGATGAAGCAAGCTATATGACCGGTCAGGCTATTAATGTAACCGGTGGTCAGGAAATGAGGTAGCTGAACATGAATAATGTTTATAATATGCTGGTAGAAAAACTCAATCATGAGAATATCAGTGTGCGCCTTGACTCACTTACGGAACTTATTAGTCTTGTTGAATCAGGGAAAATAGAAAAACCTGTAAAAGGAACTGACGTAAATAATCACATTCATACAATGTATTCATTCTCACCATATTCACCTACAAAGGCTATATGGATGGCATACCTTGCGGGACTCGCTACTGCCGGCATAATGGACCATGATTCAATCGCAGGTGCAGATGAGTTTGCAAAAGCAGGGAAAATTGCCGGAGTTGAAACAACAACCGGTATAGAATGCCGTGCGGATATGTCAGGCACACTCTTAGCCGGAAAAAGAATTAATAACCCTGACCAGCTTTCTGTTGCATACATTGCCTTGCATGGTATTCCTTCATCACAGATTGACACTGTCAGTGATTTCTTTAAGCCTTATACATTAGAGAGAAATAAGCGTAACAGTGCAATGGTTGATAAAATAAACGAGTTTTTCAGTCCCTATGGAATATCACTGGACTTTGAAAAAGATATAACCACACTTTCATTGTATAGTGAAGGCGGAAGTATCACTGAAAGACATTTATTATACGCATTGTCTCTTAAATTGATACAAACTTTCGGGAAAGGCGAGAGTCTTCTCTCTTTTCTGACTAATAAGCTTTCCCTTAATGTAAGCGAAAAAATAAGAGGTTTTCTTTCCAATCCTGATAATCCTTATTATGATTATGACCTGCTTGGCCTGCTGAAAAGTGAACTGATTGGAATGTTTTACATAGATGCCACGGCCGAATGCCCCAGTATAAATAAAGTACTGGATTTGGCTAAGAAAACAGGCAGTATATGTGCATATGCATATTTAGGGGATGTTGTGGGTTCGGTTACAGGAGACAAAAAAAATCAGAAGTTTGAAGATGATTATATTGAACAGCTTTTTGATTATTTAAAAAGTGCAGGTTTTAATGCAGTTACCTATATGCCATCAAGAAATACCCGGGCGCAGCTTGAAAAGATCAAGGAGTTATGCGACAGGTATGAGCTTTTCCAGATTAGCGGCGAAGATATAAACTCACCTCGTCAATCCTTTGTTTGTGAGGCCATGAGGGATAATTTCTTCAAGAATCTGATTGATTCAACCTGGGCACTTATAGGGCACGAAAAACAGGCTTCCATCAATCTCAACAAAGGTATGTTTTCAGAGGAAACTATAAAAGCTTACCCGGCATTAACGAATAGAATCAGCCACTTTATGAAAATGGCTACTTGATTAAGTTGTTGATAAATAATAAACTTAAATAGTTAAAATTATAAGGATGGTGTTCCATGTTCGGAATCGAAAGAAGAAACCAAATATTAAATCTATTAAGCGAAAAGAAAAGTATCCTTGTTCAGGATATCGCAGTTCTTTTCGGTGTAGCAGAGGAAACCATTCGTCGTGATCTGAAGGCTTTGGAGCAGCAGGGTCTGATTTTAAGAACACACGGTGGTGCTGTATTGCCTGACGAAGCTGTATCTGAGCCTTCTCTTGAATTAAGGCAGATAACAAATATTGCAGGTAAAGATGCAATTGGAAAAGAAGCAGCAAAGAAAATATTTGACGGTGACACTATAATTTTAGACGCTAGCACATCTTCCCTGTACGTTGCCAAAAATATAAAAGATAGAAAAGGAATAACAGTTATTACTAATTCACAGAAGGTACTTATTGAATTGTCCGACTGTGAGGAAATTACTCTTATTTCAGTTGGCGGCACATTAAGACATAAAAGCATGTCATATGGCGGCAGAGCAGCGGAGAATGCACTTGACTACTACTTTGCAAACAAGGCGTTTATTTCCTCAAAGGGGTTCTCCCCCGGTCAGGGATTAACCGATTCAAGTGAGTTGGAATCAGATATCAGAAAGAAAATGATAAAGCGAACCCAACAGGTTATTTATTTGTGTGACCATACCAAGTTTAATAGAGTTGGATACCTTAATACCAGCAGTCTGGATAACCTTGATGTGATTATTACGGATGTTGCAATGCCTGAAGAATGGATAAAAGAGGTTAGTACTGCTGGTATAGAAACCATCATAGCCAGCAGTAAAAAATAACTACTTTATGGAGTAAAATATGATAAATAAAACTCATATCGTCAAAGCAACAGGTTTCGACCCCTGGTATAATCTAGCGGTTGAAGAGTACCTTTTAAATATCGTTAAAGAAGATGAGTGCTTTTTATATTTGTGGCAAAACGACAATACTGTTGTTATAGGCAGAAATCAAAATCCATGGAAGGAATGCAGAACAACTTCGCTTGAGGCCAATGGCGGCAAGCTGGCAAGAAGGCTATCCGGCGGAGGTGCAGTATTTCACGATTTAGGGAATCTAAATTTTACTTTTATCATGGGAAAAGCACATTACGACCTTGGCCGTCAGGTTAAAGTCATTCTTTCTGCTGCAAAAAGGCTTGGCGTACCGGCCGAAATGACAGGAAGAAATGATTTAACTGTGGATGGACGAAAATTCTCCGGAAATGCATTTTGCTTTAAAAAGTCATCTGCATATCATCATGGAACGATTTTGATATCAAGTAACATGGAGAACCTTGTTACTTATTTACAAGTTTCAGATGATAAAATCAAGTCCAAAGGAATCGAGTCTGTAAGATCAAGAGTAGTGAATCTGACAGAAATTAATCCCAATATAACTATAGATGGATTTATGGAGGTTTTCGCAGAGGAATTTGAAAATGAATATGGTTTATGTATATCCAATATCACAACAAGTACTCTGGATCAGTCACAGATAAATGAACTCTATAATAAATACTCGTCCTGGGATTGGCGTTATGGTGAAGCTCCTAAATTTGATATAACAATGACCAATCGTTTTGTTTGGGGCGGTGTTGATATTAATTTCCAAATGGAAAACGGGATTATAAAGGATGCAATTATTTATTCAGATGCTATGGACACAGAATATGTTCAGGAACTTCCCCGTGTATTTATAGGGGCTACGCTAAATGGCAAGATATTGGCTGATTGCGTTTTCTCATTCAATGTTGACAGCTCAAAAGAGCAAATGAAAAATGATTTAGTAAGATGGCTGAGCGAAAAGCAGATATAATATAGATACTATTGTTTTTTCAGTGGCCATTTAAAAATATTAGTAACCTTTGTAAATAAAAAATGATAGGCTTTAACCTATCATTTTTTATGTTTCCTTTATACTGCATTATGAACGAATGATGCTATACTGTTAATTGGTATATCAGTTACTGAACCGACATTGTATACAGGGTATCCATTTCCATAGCCATTTCCGTTGCCCATGCCACCAAAATTACCTGCATTAAATCCGCATCCATAACCATTACCTTGCCCATTTCCATATGGACTCATCATATTATTATTGTCATACATGTCAGCATTATAACCGCATGAATTTCCTAACGAACATCCCGGTGCCGGCCCAATTCTAGTAATTAATCTGACAAAACAATCATTTACCCCTAAAATTACTCCTGTAAAGCCACAGCCAGACTGACCTCCGCTCTTAGTAAAAATAGTTACTGTTTCGCCAATATATTTTGACAATAGGTGGCTAAGGTTATCGTTACATCCATCTCCCATATTAATAACTCCTTTCAATGATGTACTTTCATCTATTAATAATTTATGTCAAGTAATCATAAAGTGTTACTGTTCATATTATTTTTTTATTGAATAAAGAATTTTTTATAATTTCCTGCTAGCTCAAGACCGGTATTACTTCCTGTTTCAAAAAACAGCAGTTGACCACCCTTTTCTATGAGAGTAACTTCTACTTTGGATGTGATACTTTCAGTAATATTAATATCCATACTTCCCTTCTTCGGCGCTTTAAGAATGCCTCCTTTTGTATTTTCAGCTTTTATAGACAGAATATTTTTTCTGTCTTCAATTAAAATGTTAAGTGTATCGTTATCGAAATTTAGTTTTTTTACTTTGGCTCCTGTATAAGTTGCAAACCTGTAGAATCTGTCATCAATTCTAAGAAATGAAATCAGCCCATCAAAATGAGTATGTAGCCAAGGTATATTTGCTATTGAAAACATAAAAGAAGCATTACTACAGAAATGATTTGATTGAATCCATATCCACGAATGAGGAAAGGAACTCCCCCAGTCTTTTTCCAGGTAACCGTATCCTCCTGTAAAATCAATTTCATTACCGTTAATACTGAGTAGACCCTCTATATCACAATGCATATTCACTATCCCATGATAGCATTCCATAAAAGGAACAAATGAAAAAGGGCCCATAATCCCCGGATTAAGTATGCTTTTAGGGAAAGATTCTATATTGGTATATTTTATTTCTCCCGAAACACTGATATCATCAGAATTGAAATTTATATTAAAACCGTATTTGTTAAAATGATTAT
>CAYQCA010000178.1:0-8912 GCA_964415835.1 uncultured Clostridium sp.
CCATGCATTTTCGTGAAGCTAAAGCAATTTTGTCTCCAAACAATGGAATGAATATTTACCGCGGCTGCTCCCATGGCTGTATTTACTGCGACAGCAGAAGCAAGTGCTATAATATGGACCACGATTTTGAAGATATAGAGGTAAAAGTTAACGCTCCGGAACTATTGGAAGAGGCACTCCGTAAGAAGCGTAAAAAATGTATGATTGGAACCGGCTCAATGTGCGACTCCTATACGCATATTGAAACGGAATTAAATCATACCCGAAAATGCCTGGAAGTAATAGATAAATACGGCTTCGGACTTGCAATTCAAACCAAGTCAAGCCGCATACTGCGTGATTTGGATATTCTTAAAAGCATAAATCAAAAGGCGAAATGTGTAGTTCAAATTACACTTACGACATTTGACGAGGATTTATGTAAAATTATCGAGCCGGCTGTCAGCACAACAAGGGAACGCTTTGAAGTATTAAAAATAATGCGTGACAATGGAATTCCAACTGTTGTCTGGCTGGACCCAATATTGCCATTCATAAATGATACGGAGGAAAATCTACGTGGCATTTTAAATTATTGTATAGAGGCGAAGGTATATGGAATTCTTTGTTTTGGTATGGGGTTAACGCTACGGGAAGGCAACAGAGAGTATTTTTACTCAAAGCTGGACAGGTATTTTCCTGGCCTGAAACAAAAGTATCAACAAAAGTATGGATATAGCTACGAAATACATAGTGATTATAACAAAGAGTTAATGAGTATTTTTTATGCTGAATGCAGCAAACATGGTATTGTCAGCAATTATAATGAATTATTTGAGTATATGCGTACTTTTGAATACAATCAGCAAATGAGTCTATTTTGATCTATATTCTCTAGGTAAAGCGGAATCAAAATTTAAATGAAACCGCTTCACCCAATTTGGAATTCTTTAAGGATTATTATCACAACAACTTTCTTGTGCATCAAAAGTCAGTATGTTCTGACCTATAGATAGAACAAAATTCCCTAGAGCAGCTCGTTGGCAACCATCTACTTCTTCTGAAAGAAATATTGAAATAGCTGTTGCGAGCGCTGTAAGTTCACATGGGGTTAATGAAAAAAGCCCATCTTTACAACCGGTTTTACAATCTTTACTCAACTGTTTTCTCCTTATAAATGCAAATCTATTAATACATGTTATGTTTGTTTATACTAAATTGTTAATTCTTCAATAAATTTCACCAATTCATCGTTAAATTTGTCACGTTCATCGTAAAAAGTTGCATGACCGCTATATTTAAATGGTATTAGCTTTGAATTTTTAATACTTTGTTTTTGTATTTCACCTAGTGAAAATGGAACAACTTTATCATGAATGCCATGAATAATTAAAGTTGGAACATTAATTGTTCCCAGATCAGAAAATAATACTTCATTTATCCAGGTATTTGCAATAGCTGCTGTTGACCAACCGGCTGCCTGTAATCCCAATTGGAAGAACCAATTTGATAATGCTTCGGTTATTCGTTGGTAGAAAAATATATCACCAAAATCTCGAAGCATTTTGGGACGATCATTATATGTCGCATGAATCATTTGTAGAACAGTTTCTTTGTCTATACCAAAAGGGAAATTAGGACGCTTAATAAGACTGGGAGCAGCAGCATCAAAAAGAGCAAGCTTTGATACCCCATATCCATTATGTCTAGCCATGTATCTTATGGCAATTGCTCCCCCTGTTGAATGTCCTCCAAGTGTAAAGTGTTGTAATTTGAGTGCTTCAACCACACAACGAACATCGTCGGATAATCGATTATAATCGTAACCTCCCCAAGGCTTATCTGAATTGCCGAATCCTCTTGTATCTATCCCAATACATCTATATCCCATTTTGGGAAGCTGGTTAAATTGATATTCAAACAATCTATTACTTCCAGGCCAACCGTGGAGAAATAAAATTGTCTTCTTTCCCTCTGGGTTAAGATCCTCTACGTAGATGTTTACATTTGCTTCAACAGAAATATAGTATCCCATAAATACCTCCACAGTACAAATTTCTTTATTATAACGCCTTGATTCAGGGGAAAATTTTCGACTGTAGAAAATTTTTCTCACATCAGCGGCGTTTCATCGAGGCGTGAGATGATGCTCAGTGCCAGGAAATCACTGGCATCGCCTGAAGCCCAAAGTAGAACCCCCCCACTTGTATAAGTAGGGGACATTTTACTGCCTCGTTATATTATTTATTCTCTTGAACACATAATTGTGAATGATTCATATAAAAAAAGCCTATATCTTTAACATAATAGTAAAAGGTATAGGCTTATAAATTACAATTTGTAGTATTTATGTCTCAATAATCGTATTCGGGTCATGCTTACGAGCCATATTGTGTCTTGCCTTCCTGACTTCAACCGAATCAAAAACTATCGAGAAGTCATAGTTTTCAGGATAGAGCTCTTTTGCTGGAACATGGAGCTTTAACCTTTTATGGTTAATCAACATTTTATCCTTCTTTATTTGTACACCGATCTCACCTTTATCATTCGCTTTCTGATATACAATGCCAATCTGCCTCTGAGGATAAACTAGAACACTGTCTCCAATATTAAATCTCATACTTCGGGGGCTTTCTGGAGATTTTTTGGCTTCATCTGGTTTAATTCTCTGAGAAGACATAGTTTTATAAACCTGTAATTCTTTATGTGTTTCCAGATGGAAAGCTGCTGAAATATCCGAATTCAAGTTTACACTCTTTGACGCTAAACCGGCTCTTCGTATTATTCGCTGAGGGAGTCCCAAACGCTCTGCGATAAACAATGCGCAGCTTTCTCCGGACTCACCGATTTCCAGTTCATACAAGGGCATAAGACTTTGTCTGTCGAAGGCCATTCTGGCATTTATAAGCCCTGGCGTTGAATTTGCAAAGTCCTTTATTTCGGGATAATGTGTAGTTGCAACAAACAAACAATTCCTGGACAGTAATTCTTCCAGTATTGCAACGGCTAGCCCCATTCCTTCAGCAGGATCGGTACCTGAACCTAATTCATCCAGCAAAACAAAAGATTGGTCATCGGCCAGAGACAGTATTTGAATAATGTTTGTTATGTGAGCAGAAAACGTTGAAAGGTTTTCAGTAATACTTTGCCCATCACCTATATCGCAAAGAACATAATTGTTCATAGTGAAATAACCATCTTCTGCTGGAACATGGAGTCCGCTTTGAGCCATTAATGACAATAGACCTGCTGTTTTCAGTGCGACAGTTTTTCCTCCGGTATTGGGGCCGGTTATGACTACACCGCGGATATCACTGCCAATTCTAAAATTAAGCGGAACTACATTATCAGATTTCAGCAGAGGATGCCGCCCGGCTTTGATTTCAATCTTCCTGTCCATCTTAACCGGTAAGGAGATAGCCTTCATTGCAATACTTAGCTTAGCTTTAGCAAATATGAAATCAAGGCTTTCCATTGTTTCAATATTGATATTGATAAAGGGAAGATGTTCTTCAACGAGTGCTGATAGAGTGTATAATATACGCCTGACTTCATTGTCTTCCTCAATTCTCAATACACCGATTTCCTCCTGAAGCTTTCTCGCGGCGGAGGGTTCAATAAAATAGGTGCTTCCGCTTTGGGACATGTCAATCACCGTGCCGCTGACGAGGTTTTTGTATTCTCTTTTTACAGGCAATGTATAATGCCCGTTACGAATTGATACAAAGCTCTCTGAAAACCATAACTTGTTATTCCTTAATAGAGAATCAAGCTTTGATTTTACCTGATCGCCGGCATTTGATATTTTTCTTCTTAAGTCAGCCAGCAATGTGGATGCCCTGTCATCTAGCTCGCTTCCGCGTACAGCACGAGTGATTTCATCCTCAACCTCGGTAAGCGAATATATTGAGTTACCATAGGTCGCAACTGAGATTGATGAGTTTTCCGCTTTTTTCAGGTAAGCCTTTAATCTCCTGCAAGAAGTAAGAAAATGTGCGATACCGCCGAGTTGTTCAGGCATAAGCAGTGATCCCTTGCCAAGTAAAGATAGCGTTTTTTCAAGTTCACTCATTGCTGACAACGGCGGATTGCCATAGTGTTCAATAATATACTTTCCTTCAGTAGTTTCGTTAAGATGTCTCGCAACTTCTGCCTCAGAATTATAGGGCTCAAGTTTTTGTATCTTTTGCTTAACGTTATCAGATAAAGCATGGTTTTGTAGCATAAAAAGCACTTTATCAAATTCTAATGTTGCATACATTTTATTTTCCATTGTCAAATTTCCTCCATATATAAATAAACCCGCAAAAGGCATACCTGACCTGATGATAGGCAGATTGCTCCTGCGGGTATAATGATACTCTCTACAATGCTTTGCCGGAAAAATAAAAAAGCCCGACAAACACACCTTGTCGAGCAGAAAACTTATCGGTATAAAATTAATGCAATCCGAAAGCGGTTATTGAAGCAGTCAGTAAGGTAATGCCTATTTGGACACAACTAATAAACAGGAAAAAAACCTGATTTCTTTATGTCCATTCAACAATATTTAGTTGAAAATCACCTTTACAAAACTTACCGACATCAAAACCATCCTTTCATTATGATTTCAAAATTATTAGCATATTCAAAATATCATATTTATTTTACACAGTCAATAAAGAGTTATTATATTGTCACGTCTGGGTCCGTTGGATATCCATTTTATAGGGACTCCTAATTGCTTTTCAATAAAAAGTACATAATTTTTTGCTGCAATTGGTAAGTCTCTAAAATCTTTGATACCGGAGATGTCGCATTTCCAGCCGGGAAGAACGGTATAAATCGGCTTAGCTCCTGCTAAAAGGTTAGTTACCGGAAAATTATCAATTCTTTTCCCATTTATCTCATAGGCTGTACACACAGGTATTTGGTCAAGGTAGCTCAGAACATCCAGCAATGTAATTGCTGCCTCTGTTGCGCCTTGAACCATACATCCATATCGGGTAGCGACAGCATCAAACCAACCCATTCTGCGCGGGCGACCTGTTGTTGCACCATATTCACCCTTATCTCCGCCTCTATTTCTGAGTTCATCAGCCTCCTGACCATTGATTTCCGTTACAAAAGCGCCTGCACCCACACAACTTGAATATGCTTTTATAACGGCTATTATTTTGCCTATTGCATATGGCGGGATTCCTGCACCAACCGAGGCAAAACCGGCAAGCGGAGAAGAGGAGGTTGTTAATGGGTATATTCCATGGTCTGGATCTTTTAATGCTCCGAGTTGCCCTTCCAGAAGAATTCTTTTACCTCCGGTAATAGCCTTGTTTAGTATCGTAGTTGTATCTGATACCATATCTTTGATTTTTCTGCCTCGAATAATAAGATCCTCATAAATAGAATTTGGATTTAGGGGTTCAGAATTATATAAATATTTTAAGAGTATATTTTTAACTTCGCATATATTGAGAATTTTTTCTTTGAGCTGCTCCGGGAAGAAGAGGTCGCATATCTGAATTCCTGTTTTATAATATTTGTCTGAATAAAAGGGTGCAATCCCTGCTTTGGTTGATCCGAAGCTCCTATTGTCAAGCCTGTCTTCCTCTAGCTTGTCAAAAATAATATGCCAGGGCATCACAACTTGTGCACGCTCGGAAATGAGCAGTTTGGGTTCGGGTACATTGTTGCTTTTCAAGTTCGCCAGTTCATTAAGAAGAACTTCAATATTAACGGCAACCCCGGGTCCCAGAATATTGGTTGTGTGTTTATGAAAAACACCTGATGGTAATAGATGAAGAGCAAATCTTCCATATTGGTTTATAATGGTATGGCCTGCATTACTACCACCCTGATATCTGATAACATAATCGGATTCTTGAGCTAACATGTCTGTCAATTTGCCTTTTCCTTCGTCTCCCCAGTTGGCCCCTACTATAGCTGTAACCATTATTACTAGCCTCCTATAAGTAATGTATTTGTAAGCAACTGCGCAGTTGGGATACAGTTACATTATATTTTGAGATTTGGCATAAGTAAAATTAATATTAATAATTTGAATTATAATTAATAGTTATAACCGATGATTTTCAAAGGATGATGCAGTGAATAAAGGACTTATAGATAAATTATTATGAATATTAAATATAGCCTCTGCAAAGAGAGGAGCGGCGGATATAATTTTTACCTTGTCGGATAAATTTGTAGATGGATTGTGAACGGAATCAGTGCTTATAAGCATGTCAATTACGCTTTTATCAAGCTTTTCAATGCCATGCTCATTGGCAAGAAAATGGGAAACACAGGCAATTATTTTTTTAGCTCCTTTTTCCTTTAGCTTATGTGCAAGATTTATCAGAGTACCGCAACTAATTGTAAAGTCATCTACAATAACAGCATTTTTTCCGTTTATATCGCCTATTATTTCAAGAATGTCGGCTTGTTCACTGTGGTCAGTCCTGGTTTTATCAGCAATAATTGTGGGAACACCCAGATTTTTTGAATACTCCCGAGCCTGTTTAGCATATCCGGCATCAGGTGAAACAATAGCATAGTTGTCCAATTTTAAGGACTTTATTTGTTGACACATTATGAGCATTGATTGCAAATGATCTACTGGTTTCTTAAAAAAGCCTTGTATTTGTGGACTGTGTAAGTCCATAGTAATAACCCGGTCTGCTCCGGCAAGTTCAATACATTCTGCACAGACCCTTGCTCTGATAGAAACCCGGGGTTCATCTTTCTTATCACCCTTTGCGTAGCTGAAGTATGGTATTATTGCAGTAATAGATCTGGCGCTTGCCCTTTTAAAGGCATCCATCCAAAAGAGAATCTCAACAAACTCATCATTGGGCTTAAGGCCTATAGACTGGACGAGGTAAACATCCTTGCCCCTGACCGGCTCATTTATTCTTACGAAGGTATTGCCTTCCGAGAAGGTTATTACATCAGAATCTCCCACATCAATATTCAGGTAAGTGCATATTTTTTTTACAAAATCCAAAGCTGAACTGCCTGAAAAAATCTTCATGTCATAATTCATAAAAGCCTCCATTTGTCGCGCACGGCGGCATAAATAGTGATAAAAAAGTGTATGCTAAATATTAACTTCCATGCTTCTATATTAACTCTTGAAGTAGGCTTTGATGAAATAGCTTATTCATATACAAGCTATAAAGGTAGGTTATGTATTTTACCCTTGATTAATTCAATAAATTTTACAGCAGCTGCTGAAAGAGGTGTGTTTCGTAATTTCAGAATTCCAATCTGTCTGGATGGTATTTTATCTGTTAAATTTAGCTCAAACAAACTTCCGTTTTCCAGATCCTGTTCCGCAAAATTTCTGACTACTCCTGAAATGCCCAACCCACGACGCGCAAACTGAACTAGAAGATCGCTTGTGGCAAGTTCTATCTCGGGAGTGATAGCGACACCCTTTGATGATAGAAAGTTATCAATATATCTTCGGGTGCTTGTATTTCTCTCCAATAATATAACAGGGTACTTTGATAGTTCTGTCAGTGGAATTTGTCCGGTTGCCAGATGGCCAAAGCGATAGTTTGCAATGAAGCAGTCCTGTATTTCCATAGCTTCTATTACGTCAATTGCACTATCATCTGATAACGGCAGGCTTGCAACTCCAAAGTCTATCAAACCGTTCTTCAGGCTTTCTGCCGTTTCAGGAGAGGGGCCATTTGTTACTTTAATCCTGACTTTCGGATAACGTTTGTGGAATTCTTCAAGATGGGGCAAGAGAAAGTACTTCAAAGTCATATCACTGGCACCGATTCTAATTTCACCGGCATCCAGGTTTATTGCTTCCGAGAATTTGCTCTCAGCCAGAAGGATCATATTATAACCCTGCTCAATATACTTATATAGTACTTCACCTTCAGGCGTCAGAGTTATTCCTTTTGGAGTTCTAAAAAACAACTGACCTCCCAGTTTTGATTCAAGCTGCCGTACAGACTGACTTACAGCTGGCTGAGAAATAAATAGTTCCTGTGAAGCCTTTGAAATACTGCCCGCCTTTACTACATGATAAAACACTTTATATAATTCAAAGTTAATATCCATATAAGTACTCCTTATAACTTGAATGTTTTATATAACAATTAATAATATATAATATTATACAGCCTTTGACCGGTATAGGCCAGAAAATGTATAATAAAAAATGAAGTTTAAATAGAAATAAACAGGTGAATATAATTTGAAAAAAATAAATGGAGCAATATTTACAATACTTTCTGCAGTTACATTTGGATTTGCCTTTACTTTAGCGCCTATGACATATGGTGATGAAGGAGGCAATCCTGTTACACTGACCTTTTTGCGTAATTTTTTATCCTTGCCGATTCTTTTTGGCATATTATTATACCAAAAAGAATCAATAAAAGTTAATAAAAAGCAGCTGAAAGACTTAGTGTTGCTAGGAGGACTTGGCACATCCATAACAAACCTCTTAATGAACATGGCATTTGTATATGTTGATGTTGGAGTAGTTACAACACTTCATTTTGTATATCCGATGTTTGTCACATTGGGCAGTGTGCTTTTTTTAAGTGAGAAACTTAATCCTATTAAAGTTATAGCTCTACTGATAACTACATCAGGTATTGGGTGTTTTTTTCTCGGAACGGACAATAGCACTTCACAGAATGTTTGGTTAGGAATAGTAATGGCGTTAACCTCAGGGATTACTTATGCATTTTATATGATATTTATTGACAAGAGTGGGCTAAAAAATCTAAATCCAATTAAAGTTACATTCTATGTTGCCGCAGTGTCGTCGGTTGTAATGCTTTTTTATGGAACTCTTACTAAAAGTTTAGTATTTGAAATACTTTCACCAAAGGCTTGGGTTATTTCAGCAATTTTTTCTGTACTATGCACTGTAATTGCACTTTCTTTAATTCAAGTTGGGATTAAAAATACAGGTCCGTCTACTG
>CAYQCA010000179.1:0-8879 GCA_964415835.1 uncultured Clostridium sp.
TCCCATTTCACGAGAAACGCCTCCACACAGGGCAAATGTGAAATTTTCCGATGAATATCCGGGTAGGATTTTTGCACCATATAGTTCCATCTGCTCCTTTTTATTTCGCAGTTCAGGCAAAAAAGGAAAATCCTCCTGCATATCTATAAGTTGGGGTGAAAGTGTAGTGCAAATATAGTTCTGCTCCCTAAGGGGGGAATATAGGGCTATCCATGTGATTCTTGTGTCTCTGCTCATTAGCTGACTCAGGGCATTATAAAGCTTTTGTCTTTCAGCCTTTTTTTCAATGGGGGATTTATCGGAGCTATTATGATTAGTATTGTATGAAAAATAGCTGTACAGTTCCTGATAGGTACTCTTGCTTGCAAAAATAGGCATGTAGATTGACGAAAAGTTCTTGTCAATGCTTTGAAACTCCTTTGTTATATCGTTTAGTGTGATTTTGGTCTGGGATAATATTTCATTTTTTTTGTTAGTATAAGACAAATATACAGCAGTGCAAACAAACAAAAGGATTAACAATAGTATAGTAATAAGAACATTGCGAAAAAATTGGCTCAAGGATACATCTTGCTTATTGGAGGAGGTGTGTTTCATGGTTCCCTCCTCTCAGTATTCGCCACGGCTTCAGCAAGTTTTACTTGATGGTATTTCACCGGTGATAGGCCTGTTTGACTGCGAAAACATTTGATAAAATAGCTTACATTTGAAAAACCGACTTTTGCGGCAATATCCGATATTTTATTGTTGGTATTCTCTAGGAGCCACGTTGCATTTTTAATACGTATCTGGCTGACATAATCGTTAAAAAATACACCGGTTTCATTTTTAAACAAATAGCCTAGATACGATGCATTCATATCAAATTTATTGCAAAATTCTTTTATTGAAACAGAAGTACTGTAATTATCCCTTATATATTGTATGGCCTGGTTTACCACCGGACTGATGTTTCCGGTTTTACTATGATATAACAGCCAGGTTTCGGTAATTAATTCCTCCAGCCACCGGGAGTATCCTTCTTTGTTGAACTGCCCGGACAGAGAACCGCATCTGCCTAAAAGTGTTTCCTCGAGATATGTAAGACTTCTCGCAGGTAAATATTCCTGAGCCTTTGCCAAAATAAGGGTTCCAACTTCGCTTGCGAGACTGTGTTGTTCTTTTTGACTGCTGCCAAGAGAGAATAAGCTGTCAAGAAGCGCATGTCCTTCTTTAATGGCTGCCTCTACAGTAGGCATTTCAAGTACGTTTTGTGCTCTTTTTTGCGCAGCTGGACTCATATGGGAGTCATATGTTTCGCCAAAAGCGATAATATGTTCCGAAGAAAAAAGTGTTGCATATTGTAGTGTGCTCTGGGCGGTATTGTAGCTTTTGGAAAGTTCTGTATTACCGAAAACAACAGAACCGATAGCAACGAGGACATCATGGCCGGGATCAGCGACCGGACCGACTTCCTTTACTTGCTTTAATAATGTATGGGGATTAATTTCATGGGCTGCAAGAATCATAATACGGTCGTTTTTGTTTTCTGTTAGTGTGTATACAGAATAGCTCCGGCTGAGCATATCTGCATATTTTTGACTAATAGCTACCAAGTTTTTATTTGGATTTAATTTCCGTAACAAAATAATACAATAGTTTCTTGCGTAGGTATTTACATTAAGTACGGGGGTGCGTTCAACAAGCTCATCCTGGGAAATAGAACCTGTTATCCAGCGTAAAAGGATATTGTCATGAAAAAGGTTCTGGTCCATTTTTTTGCTCTGACCTATGTTTTCCAAGGATTTTTGTATTGAAGCCGTAAGTTCCTCCACGCTGAGGGGCTTTAAAAGATAGTTTTCAATTCCAAGAGTAAGGGCTGCACGCGCATATTCAAACTCTCCATAGGCTGACAAAAGAATACAACGAATTTCAGGATATAGTTCCCTAACCTTTCTTAACAGGGAGAGACCATCCATGCCGGGCATTTTTATGTCAGTCACAAGCAGATGAACGGTATGGTTATTGAGAATATCAAGTGCTGCCTGACCATTTTGTGCCAGTAGTACTTGATTAATACCCAGTTCTTCCCATGGGACAGTACCTTGAATGCTTTCAAGGATAGATTTTTCGTCATCAACTAATAGAACACTGTACATAGAATTCTCCTGATTACTCCACTAATCGAAATAGATTTATAAAATTATGTTAATTAGTATATTATTATTAGATGTTAATTTAATCATAGTACACCAAATCTTCATTTGTCAATTGAATAAAGAAGCAACTGTAATTTTTGCAACGAACTAGAATTATTTATATTTTTAGTGAATGTTACTATATTTATTTATACATTTATAAAAAGTATTGTGTATGTTAACCATAATTTTTGATATTACCCATAATAAATTTTATATACATCATATTTTTTTGCCTCTAAAATAAGAATCAGCTGGTGCAGCAGATTCAGTGTTATTAAGGAGGATATAAATGGAGAATCAGCAAAACACTTTGGCAATTCAAAAATCTCTTGGTAAAAAACGCCTGTCATCGAAAAAAGACGGTGGGAAGCTTTTACTTTTATTATTGCCTTGTTTACTAATCGTTTTTGTTTTTAATTATCTACCATTATGGGGTTGGGCATATGCCTTTTTTCAATATAAACCCGGCAAAGCTCTTTTAGATTGTGATTTTGTAGGGCTTAAAAATTTTACTGTACTTTTTTCAAATACTGTTATGTTTCAACGTTTACTTGAAGTTCTTCGTAACACGTTTGCAATTCATGGTATAGGCTATCTTTTCAGTCCGCTCCCGGCAATATTTGCTATTTTTCTTAACGAAATGCATAAGCCTAGACTCCGCCGTACAATTCAGACTCTTACGACCCTTCCGCATTTTATAAGCTGGGTTGTTATGTATTCTCTGGCTTTTGCTATGTTTGCCGTAGACGGCGGTTTTGTGAATAATGTATTGCTTTCTTCCGGACTTACCAGTCAGCCTACAGATTTTCTTGGCAGTAAAAACCATGTCTGGATTGTTCAGAATCTATATCAGATATGGAAAAATCTTGGTTGGAATGCAATTATTTATCTTGCAGCGATTTCCGGAATTGACCCTGAGCTTTATGAGGCGGCGATGGTTGAGGGGGCAGGACGTATGCGCAGAATATGGCATATAACGGTTCCTCACCTGATACCTACATATTTTGTTCTTCTGATTATAGGAATAGGCAATTTCCTGAATACCGGAATGGAGCAGTATCTTATATTCAGTAACGCAATGAATAAGCCATTTATTGAGGTTCTTGACCTGTATGTATACAACCTGGGTATAGGAAGCGGATTGATTTCTTATGCTACAGCGGTAGGTATAATGAAATCTATTGTTGCTTTAATCCTGCTTTCCGCTGCAAATACCCTGTCTAAAAAGATACGTGGAGAAAGTGTATTCTAAATTTATTCTGGCTTTTAATGGTCATCACGACAATAATTACGCGAATGGAGTGTATCTATGTCTACGAAAGATGTAACGCAAGAAAATAGAAAAGGTATTAAAATGAGCAAGGAGGATAAGGGATTTCACATAACAAACTACATTGTTTTTATTGTGTTTACGGTGCTTTGTATTTATCCGTTTTACTATCTGTTCATAAGCACAATCAGCCGTAATGACTTTGTGGACTTGGGCAGAATAACCTTTTATCCTATCGGTGTGCATTTACAGAACTATATTAATATATTAAAGCTTGACCGCCTGGCCGGTGCAGCGACGATATCCCTGCTGCGCACAGTCATTGGCTCCGGTGTTACGCTTATGGCTTCTGCCTATATGGCATATCTGTTTACAAAACAAAACATGTGGTGCCGTAAATTTCTATACCGGTTCACAATAGCCACCATGTATTTTTCGGCAGGTCTTATCCCAAGTTATTTGAATATCAAAATGCTTGGAATGATGAATTCCTTTTGGGTTTACATTATTCCCGGTGCGATTTCGGTTTATAATATGATACTGATAAAAACCTTCATGGAATCTCTGCCTGCTTCTCTGGAAGAGTCGGCACAGATCGACGGCGCAGGATACCTGACCTGTTTTTTCAGGGTAGTATTACCGCTTTCGACCCCTATACTGGCTACGGTTGCACTGTTTTCAATCGTCGGAAACTGGAATGCCTTTATGGATACAAAGCTCTACATAAGCGACCATCGTCTTTTTACATTGCAGTATATTCTTTATGAATACTATAACAGCGCTTCTTCAGTTGCGGCTACAATCACGGCGCAAACAGACATGGCTCTTGTTGATAGTGCGACAAAGGTATCAGAAACAGCACTTAAATTTACTATCACAATGGTTACTATTTTACCGGTTATGTGCGTATATCCTTTTGTACAAGGGTATTATGTTGGGTGCCGTGAAAGGTTGATATTGCAAAACTAATTCTACACAGGGTATTAGGGCGTTTGCCCTTTTATACAAAACATAATATAATAATTTTGGAGGTAGAAACATGAAAAAACGTTTACTTGCAGCTTTTTTGGCTCTCGCTACAGTGATAAGTGTAGCAGGGTGCGGAAAAACAGATTCTTCAAGTAGTTCAAGCAGCTCAGTTTCAAGCAGTGCAGCAGCTTCAAGCAGCCAGACCGCAGAGGCAGCACCGCAAAAGGTCACTCTCTATCCTTACAATGCCGGTTTGCAGAGCGGACCAGCTTCCGGATGGGTGGACGAATTTTTCCAGAAGAATGGTATTATTCTTGAAGTTATTCCGTACAGTGATGAAAAAACTCAGGCTATGCTAGCCAGCGGTGATTTGCCGGATGTTGTAATATTTAACTCTGAGACGAATGCAAAGGCAGCGTTAGAAGCTGGTATGCTGCTTTCTTTGGAAGATCACCTGGATAAGCTTCCAAGTATAGCAAAAGATGAGCTGTTCTCGCCGGCACTGAAGTATTCCCGAGAATATTATAGCAATGATACAAAAAATCTTTATCTTGTACCATGGGGTGTAGGTGGTAACACAAATGCCGTATCTCCGGATAGTGAACGTTATGCAATCAAGTTTAAGTATGATGTTTATGAGCAAATCGGTGCACCGAAATTTGAAAAGCTCGAAGAAGTTATTCCAATACTGAAAAAAATGAAAGAAGTATATCCTAAAAATGCGGAAGGTACTACCACTTGGGGAATGAATCTTTTTTCAGATTTTGACACTAACTTTTTCTATAATATGATAAGTGTGTTCTCTGTTCTTGGATATTCTACTGATTATTTGAAATATGGTATTGAGTACAGTGCCGTTGCTAACGAGGGATACTCCATATTCCGTGACGACAGCGTATACAAACGCGGCGCAAAGTTTATATATGAAATGAACAAGGCTGGTTTGCTTGATCCTGACTCATTAACACAAGTAAGAACCACAGCAAACAAAAAGATGGATACAGCAGCTGTTGTTGCAGGTTGGGCCGCTGCTCCCGCATGGGAAAGCAAAGGCTATTATCCGGTTTCTTTTGGAGAATTTCAGCCTTGCTTGACATACAGCAATCCTTTCGGAAAAATAGGTGTTGCTGTAAGTGCTAAAGCTGAAAATGTTGATGCTTCTCTGAAATTAGTGGATATGCTTGCAGATCCGGAAGCGCTGATTTCTCTTTATAATGGTCCTCAGGGAGATCGTTGGGATATTGCTGACAATAAGCTTGTATTCACCGACAAATTCAAACAATACCGCGCAAATGGCGGAGGAACATACACTTTAAACAATGGCGAGGAGTTCGCACTGTATAATTTCGTAACATATATTCGTGGTACTGGTAATCTTATTGAAAAATACAACGAACCTTTCCCAATGACGTTGTGGAAACAGTATCTTGAAGAGCAATATTCATCTGATACTGCTAAAGCATGGTCTGCAAGGTATGGATATAAGTATTTAAAAGAGCAGCTTCAAGCTGAAGACCGTTTGAAGGGTGTTATGGATCCTTCTTTCCCAGCATTCCTTACACCTGATAGCGATGATCTTAAGCTTAGCTTAGCAGCCCTTAAAGACGTTATTGTTCCTGGTACATGGGAATTGGTTTATGCAAAGGATGAAGCGGAGTTTGAGAAAATTTGGGGAACTATGAAAGGAAAATGCGAAAACCTGGGCATTCAGTCTGTAGTTGATAATAAACTTAATGACATTTCAAAAGCTAAGGAAACAGCAAAACAATTCAAGTAATTTGTTCACATAATTAAAAAGAAGAATTCTTTGATAAATCCTCGATAATCGGATATTTAATATATTTATTATCGGGGATTTATGCAAGAAAATTGGTCTGTTAAAGGGGGTATATCAAATGAAAAAATATGCGTTTGCCGGTTCAGGTGGTAGGGGTGTTACTATGTATGCCGTGCCGATGGCAAAAGAGTTTAGTGATGTCACTGAAATTGTTGGGGTCTATGATACTAATTTGAAAAGATGCGAAGTAATGAGAAGAAGAACCGGTCTCGATATACCGGTATATTCTGATTTCGATAAAATGCTTGAAGAGACAAAACCGGAAATAGTTATAATAGCAACCGTCGACAGATATCATCATGAATACATACTAAAAGCGCTGAGAGCCGGTTGTGATGTAATAAGCGAAAAGCCGTTGACAATAGATGAAGAAAAATGCAGGATTATTTTGAAGGCTCAAAAAGAAACCGGTAAAAAAGTCACCGTAACATTTAATGTTCGCTTTATGCCGTTTGTGACACGTATAAAGCAGTTGGTTAACCAGGGTGACATCGGCGAGATTTTGAGTGTTCATTTTGAATGGATGCTGGATACGGATCATGGTGCAGATTATTTTAGAAGATGGCACCGTAAAAAGGAAAATTCGGGAGGATTACTTGTCCATAAATCGACACATCATTTTGATATGGTAAACTGGTTGATTAACGACGAGCCGGCGGTTGTCAATGCTTTCGGTACCAGATGCTTTTATGGGCCGGTACGAAAAGAGACAGGTGAAAGATGTTTGACATGTCAGCATAAGAAAAATTGCGAATTTTATTTCGATATAGAAAAAAGTAATTTAAACCGTGAGTTCTACTATGAGTGTGAGGATGCTGACGGATACTTCCGGGATCGTTGCGTATTTGCTGATGAAATTAATATTGAAGACACCGTCAGTGTCAGTGTTGCGTACACAAAAGGTACGGTAATGAGCTATAGCCTTACTGCCCATTCCCCGTATGAAGGTTATAGAATTGCTTTAAACGGAACAAAGGGCAGAATTGAAGCAGAGGATTTTCATGGTTCCGTTGGTCCTTACGCAGGCAAGCACATAACCAACCTCAGACTTTATAACCGTATGGGCGAGGAAATTGACATTAAAATTCCCCCGGCAACCGGAGCACATGGCGGGGGAGACGCAAGACTTTTGGAAATGCTGTTCCATGAAGGTCAGGTAGACCCGTTGGGACATATGGCTGATACAAGGGCAGGAGTCATGTCGGCCATCATTGGAATTGCCGCTAATAAATCAATGAAGGAAAACAAATCTATTAAGGTAGGAGATCTTCTCCCGGATATAACGTAAAAATATCCATGCTGTGTCTGTGAGTGGAGATGTGTGGTTTGGTGTAGAGGGATGGTTCTCGTGCACCAAACCCATTTTATTATTATTTAACAAACTTTGGGAGGAACATAATATGAAAGTAATCATTTTAGGTGCCGGCGGTCGTGGAAATGTCTATTGCAAATTGTGTACCGAGTTCGGCGTAGAAGTTGTGGGATTGGCCGACCCAGATAGCAGCAGGCTGCAGAAGGTAGGAAATGAATATAACATTCCGCAGGGAAACCTGTACTCTGGATGGAATGAGATTTTGGCAAAGCCTAAATTTGCCGACGCGGTTATCAATGCGACCACCGACCTTCTACATTACGAATCCACTATGAAAGCAATGGAGCAGGGCTACCACATTCTTTTGGAAAAGCCCATATCCCCAAACGAAGAAGATTGCCGAGAGCTTGTTGCAATAGCTAAAAAGAAAGGCCTTATTTTTATGGTTTGTCATGTACTTCGCTATTCGCCTTTCTTTGAAAAAATCAAAGAAATTGTGGAAAGCGGGGCCATTGGCGATATTTTGAACTTTCAGCTGACAGAGAATATCGCGAACTGGCATTATGCCCACTCATTTGTGCGTGGTGTTTTCAGGAATGAAAAAATTTCAAGCCCGATGATTCTGGCAAAGTCCTGCCATGATCTGGATATTATCAGCTACATTATGAATAAAAAGTGCGTTTCTGTGGTATCGGAAGGGGGACTCACACACTTTACGCAGAAGAACAAGCCTGAGGGAGCTCCTAAATATTGCCTGGACGGTTGCCCGGAAGAAAAAAGCTGTCCATATTTTGCTCCAAAGCTATATCTGACTGAAATGAACAATGTTTACTGGCCTACCTCCATTATTTCCACGGACACCTCTTTTAAGGCACGGTACAATGTGCTCAAAAAAGGACAATATGGCCGCTGCGTGTACCAGTGTGACAATGATGTAATGGATCATCAAAGTGCTATTTTTACCATGGATGATGGATCTACCGCTACCTTCAACCTGATCTCACTTTCCAGTGAGAACACCCGTATTTTAAGAATTTATGGCACAAAAGGGGATCTCCAGGGTCATCTTGACAGAAATGAAATCAAGATTTCAGATTTCAATACGAAAAAAACCGAAGTTGTTGAGTATAATACAGTTTCCAGTCTTGTTTCGGGGCATGGCGGAGGAGATGCACGTCTGGTAAAAGATTTTATAGAAGCAGTAAGCGGAAATACATCCTCATTGAAAACGTCCGGAGAGCTTTCGCTTCAAAGCCATCTGATGGCTTTTGCCGCAGAAAAAGCCAGAAAATCAGGACAGAGAGTAATGAT
>CAYQCA010000180.1:0-8830 GCA_964415835.1 uncultured Clostridium sp.
GGAAGTATTGCAATATATGGGAAATGAGATTGGGATATCGATTAATGGGGTGATTCGAGAGCTTAGCTTTTGCATGAATGAAGAACTGGATGTGATTCTCGCAGGCTCAATAAATGTCAAGGGGGAAAATGCTAATTATGTTGATACATTGAAGAAAAAGGTGATTGATGAACATAAAGATATGAGTATAAATTTCTCCATACTCAAGCAGCCTCCTGTTGCAGGTGCTATTGTCTGGGCACTCGAAAATGTGAATGGCAGCTGTGCATTTCATGAAAAGATTATGTCTCAATTGAATGATATGTAGCGTTAATTAATATAGAATATAAATAAAGGGAAAATGTCTTTGACATAATTCCCTTTATTTATGTAAATCTATGAATTCAAGTCGTTTTGCACTAAATATCTTTTTAAAGGTGTATATAGCAGACAGGTAATGACAGCGGTTATAATAAACTCAGGCAACATGAATCCGCCATTATATATAAGTGAGTAAAGATATATATTCATTCCTTCCGGAGCGTAGGTATACCAGAGAACAACTCCTGAAATAAAATGGAATATAAATCTTCCGACCATAGCAATAGTAATGCTTCCAAGAACAGAAAAAATATTCTTTCTGAAAAGTCCTGCAAAGCCAAGACAGCCAAATGCAAAAATATAATCAAGGAAAATACCTAACGGATGATATGAAAATTTTGTTCCCAATGCAAACTGTAGAAATCCGTATACCAAACCTGCCAATAAGCCTGGCTTTGTACCCCATCTGACAGCAAATATGATGATAGGTATCATACTTCCCAAAGTGATTGAACCCCCATATGGAGACTCGAAAATTTTAACATAACTTAAAATTTGGGCCAGAGCAATCATTAACCCAGCCTCAACTAACATTCTGGTAGACATTTTTTTCATAGAAATCACGTTCCTTTCAACGTAAGAAATTAATTTTTGAAAATAAAAAAATGCCATACCTGTTTGGAAATGCAGCATGACAACTATTAATCATTCCTACGCTGGCATTACCCAGATCAGGTATAAGGGTTTTAAGTAAAACATACTTATCTCAGCCGGATCATTTCCCAGCTCCCCTGAAAGCTATTTAATTTAAATTGGATAAATATTCTTAATCCAATCTGAATTATAGCAAATAACTTTTATGAACGCAATGTTTATTTTTTACATAAAAAACGAACAAATGTTTGCATTATTATTTCCATTTGATATAATATATATTAACGCTATAATAATATAGAAAAAGTTATTTTATTTAGAAAAGGTGTTTAGTTTATATGATTAGAAATAATATATTTATCAAGGGTGCTCGTGAGCACAATCTTAAAAATGTTGATATTGAGATACCAAGGGATAAATTTGTAGTCATTACAGGGTTAAGCGGATCAGGTAAATCTTCACTGGCTTTCGATACTATATATGCAGAGGGTCAAAGAAGGTATGTTGAATCTTTATCATCCTATGCAAGAATGTTTTTAGGTCAGATGGAAAAGCCTGATGTTGATTATATAGATGGGTTATCTCCTGCAATATCCATTGATCAAAAGACTACCAGCCGAAATCCTCGTTCTACAGTAGGTACTGTAACAGAAATACATGATTATCTTAGGTTGCTATACGCAAGAATAGGTGTACCCCACTGTCCTAAATGTGGCAAGGAAATCAGCCAGCAAACTATTGACCAGATGGTTGACCAGATTCTGGCGCTTGAAGAAGGAACCAGGATACAATTACTGGCGCCTGTTGTTAGAGGCAGGAAGGGCGAATATCATAAGCTTATTGAAGATGCTAAGAAAGGCGGCTTTGTCAGGGTAAGAATAGATGGTGAGGTCTTCGACGTCAATGATGAGATAACATTGGATAAAAATAAAAAGCATAATATAGAAATAGTTGTGGACAGGCTTATTATTCGCAATGATATTCAAAAAAGACTTTCAGACTCATTAGAGACTGTGTTGCAACTAAGCGGTGGGATAGCAATTATTGATGTAATAGGAAAAGAAGAGCTGCTATTCAGCCAAAATTTTGCCTGCAGTGATTGTGGCATAAGCATAGAAGAACTTACACCAAGAATGTTTTCATTTAATAATCCATTTGGAGCATGTCCTACATGTACAGGACTTGGAAATTTATTAAAAATTGACCCGGACCTGGTCATACCCAATAGATCTCTGGCGCTGACGGATGGAGCTATAGTAGTATCAGGTTGGAATATAGAAAGTGAAGATGCTTATATTAGGATGATTTTTAATGCTTTATCCAAACAATATAAATTTAAGCTTGATACTCCTATTCACAAGCTTCCTGCAGAAGTTTTAGATACTATATTATATGGTACAAAGGGTGAAAAAATTAAAGTTGAGTATGAGAGAGAATATGGCAGCGGTTCATATATGGCGGCATTTGAAGGTATTATAAATATTATCGAAAGGCGCTACCACGAAACTCAATCTGATAGTATGAAGCAGTATTATGAACAGTTTATGAGCAACAATCCTTGCCCTGATTGCAAAGGCGCAAGACTTAAGCCGGAAAGCCTTGCAGTGACTGTGGGAGGCAAAAATATCCATGAGCTGTCAACCATGTCAGTTGCTGATGCAAAAGATTTCTTTTTAAATATACAACTAAGTGATCGTCACAAAATGATTGCAAGCCAGATTCTTAAAGAAATTAATGCAAGGATAGGTTTTCTTGTGGATGTAGGATTGGATTACCTTACCCTATCAAGATCCGCAGGCACACTTTCCGGGGGTGAAGCTCAACGTATAAGACTTGCCACCCAGATAGGTTCCGGGCTTATGGGAGTACTTTATATATTGGATGAACCAAGTATAGGGTTGCACCAGAGAGATAATGCACGCTTGATCAGCACACTTACCAGATTAAGAGACCTGGGAAATACTTTAATTGTTGTTGAGCATGATGAGGATACAATGCATGCTGCCGACTACATTATAGATATGGGTCCAGGAGCCGGCATACACGGGGGTAATGTTGTAGCGGAGGGACCATTGGAATCCATATTGGCTTGCGAGGAATCTCTTACAGGGCAATATCTAAGCGGGAAAATGAAAATTGAGATACCAAAAGAAAGAAGAAAACCAAATGGGAAATGGCTAGAAATTGTTGGTGCCAGAGCTAATAACCTCAAAAATATTAATGCTAAAATTCCTCTTGGAGTTTTTACTTCAATTACGGGAGTCTCCGGATCCGGCAAAAGTACTCTGATAAATGAAATTTTACACAATAGTCTTGCAAGCCAGCTAAACAGGGCAAGGACCAGGGCTGGAGAGCATGACACGATAAAAGGTGTTGAACAACTGGATAAGGTTATTAATATAGATCAATCACCGATTGGAAGAACACCAAGATCAAATCCTGCTACTTATACTGGTATATTCGATTTAATTAGAGAGGTGTTCGCAAGTACTACTGAGGCAAAAATGAAGGGCTACAAGTCAGGCAGATTCAGCTTTAATGTAAAGGGTGGCAGATGTGAAGCCTGTACCGGTGATGGAATCATTAAAATTGAAATGCATTTCCTTCCTGATATATATGTGCCATGTGAAGTGTGTAAAGGGAAAAGGTACAATAGAGAGACTCTTGAGGTTAAGTACAAGGGAAAAAGTATTTCTGACGTATTAAACATGACAGTAGAAGATGCATTGGAGTTCTTTAAGAATATACCAAAGATACAAAGGAAAATCCAGACGCTTTATGATGTAGGACTGGGTTACATTAAGATAGGGCAACCTTCTACTACACTATCAGGAGGAGAAGCCCAGAGAGTAAAGCTTGCAACAGAGCTCTCGAAGAGAAGCACCGGTAGTACACTTTATATTCTTGATGAGCCTACAACAGGATTGCATACTGCAGATGTTCACAGGCTTATTGATATTTTACAAAGGTTATGTGATTCGGGAAATTCAATTGTTGTTATTGAGCATAACCTTGATGTTATAAAAACCTCAGATTATATATTGGATCTCGGCCCTGAGGGCGGAAACAAGGGAGGAACTATTGTTGCTCAAGGTACACCGGAAGAGGTGGCTAAAGTAGAAGAATCATATACTGGTCAATATTTACGCAAATTATTAGACAAGGGTTAATCTTAAAAAACAACGAGGCGGGAGATATTTATCGCCTCGTTATTTTTTCATTAACAGATTGTTTACATTTAAAGACTTGTGTACGGACCTTGATGTCGTATAAACTAGCTATAAGGATTATACTTAAGGTTTGTTTATACCATTTAATTTTAACTACTAAAACTGGTTAATAATCAAATAATCTGAAACAAATTTGTTAGAACTTATTTTTGACTTATGTTATACTAGTAAACAATCACTAAAGAGTATTAATAGTAAGTACTGAAAGAATATATTTAAGTATTAGACATTACCGGAAATAATGTAGTATATATATTGAGAGATTTTAAATTCAGAGTAATAGTAACGTAGATGGAGGGTAGAATGATTAAATGCTCAATTTGCAATAAGAATATAGCTGTAGTTTTTGTAACTAAAATAGTAGAAGGCAAGCAAATTCAAGAAGGTCTCTGCGTAAGTTGTGCCAAAAAGCAAAATTTGCAACCTATTGATCAATTGCTTTCACAAACAGGAATGACTGAAGACGAATTGGATAATATAAGCAGACAAGTTGGGGATATGTTGGAGGAGATGGACAGCTCTGAACTGTTAGATGCACTGCAGGGAGATCCAACGAATGTGAGCCAGTCAAACCCTTTCTTTGGCATGTTAAATAAGGCTTTTCCGAAGATGAATGAATTAGAATTAAATAATAATCTGCCTGCAGTTAATAGCATCGAAAAAGAGAGTGGGGATGAAAAGGACAGAAATTCTACAAAAACTAAAGCTCCTGATAAAAAAGTTCAAAAAAAGAAAAAATACCTTGATATGTACGGTTCAAATCTTATAGATAAAGCTAAAGAAGGCAAAATTGACAAAGTTATAGGCAGAAACAGAGAAATTGATCGAGTTGTACAAATATTAAACAGAAGGACAAAGAATAACCCTGTACTAATAGGGGAGCCTGGTGTAGGTAAAACTGCTATAGCTGAAGGGTTGGCTGTTAGAATTGCTGAAAAATCGGTTCCTTCAAAGTTGCATAATACAGAGGTATATTTGCTTGACATGACAAGTGTTGTGGCGGGTACACAATTCAGGGGTCAGTTTGAAAGCAGAATGAAAGGAATAATAGAAGAAGCTAAGTCGTTTGGCAATATTATTTTAGTTATCGATGAGCTTCACAATATAATGGGTGCCGGCGAGGCTGAGGGAGCTATGAATGCAGCCAATATACTTAAACCAGCCTTGTCAAGAGGCGAAATTCAAGTTATTGGTGCAACTACTTTAAATGAATATAGAAAGCACATTGAAAAAGATTCTGCTCTAGAGAGAAGATTTCAGCCAATAATTGTAGATGAGCCGTCTATTGAAGAAACAATTGAGATTTTAACAGGCATCAAGCATTATTATGAAGAATATCATCGTGTAAAGATTGGCGATGATGTTATAAGAGTAGCTGTAAACTATTCTGAGAGATATATTACAGACAGGCTTTTACCTGACAAGGCAATTGATGTAATTGATGAAGCGGGTTCAAGAGCAAATCTCAGAAATGTTAAGTTGTCAGAATTGCAAACTTATAAAGATGAACTCAAAAGAGTTCAGGAGGAAAAGGAAACTGCCGTATCTGCTGATTCTATTGAAGATTATCAAAAGGCAGCTGATTTGAAGGTTTATGAATGCAAGCTGATCAGCATGATCAAGGACATCGAAGATACAAACAAAGATGTAGAATTAACTATTGACGATGTGGCAAGTGTTATTGAAGCATGGACCAAAATTCCAATACAAAGGATTAGTGAAGAGGATTCGGAAAAACTGATTCATTTGGAAGAGCGTATCCATAATAGGGTAATAGGGCAGAATAAAGCTGTCGAAGGTGTTTCAAGAGCAATCAGAAGAAGCAGGTCCGGTTTCAAGAAAAAGAAGAAGCCATCATCTTTTATATTTGTCGGACCAACCGGAGTAGGAAAAACTGAACTTGTAAAAGCTTTAGCAGTAGAACTCTTTGAAAGCGAAGAAGCCTTAATCAGACTGGATATGTCCGAATACATGGAGAAACATACAGTATCCAAATTAATAGGATCACCTCCTGGATATGTTGGGTATGATGATGCTGGGCAATTGACAGAGAAAATTAGAAGGAAGCCATATTCGGTTATTCTGATGGATGAAATCGAGAAAGCCCATCCGGATGTATTTAATATGCTGCTACAGATTCTTGATGACGGAAGACTTACGGATAGTCATGGTAGAACTGTAAGCTTTGAAAACACAATAATTATTATGACATCCAATGCTGGTTCCAACCTTAAATCCGGCTTAATAGGTTTTTCAAATAATTCTTATACTGCGTTGGAAACAAAAGTTAAGGATGCAATTAAAGATACTTTCCGTCCTGAGTTCCTCAATAGGGTTGATGAGATAGTTGTATTTACTGAGCTTGGAACTGAAGAATTAAAACAAATTATTGGGCTTATGCTTAAAGAAGTATACTCTGAGGCAGAAGATAAAAACATTAAAGTCAATGTATCCGACAAAGTTAAAGAGTTTATACTTGAAAAAGGTTATGATCCGAAGTTTGGTGCCAGACCCTTAAGGCGTACAATACAGACATATATCGAAGATAGATTGTCAGAGGAGTATTTAAGAGGCACTATAAAGGAAGGCTCATTAGTGGGCATAGATATTAATGAAAACAAGGAAATTGTATTGTCAGTTATTTAGTAATATCGAATTATTAAGGAAAAAAGGCGGTTGCAATCCTTTGCACCGCCTATAAATTGCTCAAGTACTCTTATAGCGGTAATTGTATAATAAATTCAGTTCCTTTGCCCGGTTCGCTGATTATCCGGATGTCACCTTTGTATAAATTAACGATATGCTTAACAATTGATAAACCTAAACCGGTACCGCCCATATTTCTGGAGCGGCCTTTATCCACTCTGTAGAATCTTTCGAAAATTCTTGAGTGGTGGTTCTCAGGAATACCTATTCCTGTATCTTTAATGGATATAACAGTCTTACCATTTGACTTGCATGTAGTTACAAAAACAGATCCATTTTCAATATTATATTTAATTGCGTTATCTATAAGATTAATAAGCATTTGTTTGATTCTGTTCTTATTAACCATTATATTTATATTGGAATCTGTATTAACCTGAATATTCACATTTTTCTTACTTGCGGCAGGCTCCAGTATCAAAATGACTTCCTCAACAATTGAATTGAGATTATTTTGCTGTACATTTTCATCACTCTTCATACCCTCGATTTCAGATAGCTGAAGAATATCATTTATTAACATATAAAGTCTCTCTGCTTCAATATCTATAATGTCTAAAAACTTGGATGATACAGAAGGGTCTTCAATAGCACCGCTTTTTAATGTTTCAACAAATCCTCTTATTGAAGTAAGTGGAGTTTTCAATTCATGGGTTACATTCGAAACAAATTCTGTGCGAATATCTTCAAGTTTTTTTATTGAAGTAACATCATGAAGGGTTATAACCCCTCCTGAATTTGGATTTTCAGAATCAAGTGACTTTACAGGATTTGTGTAAATTTTAAAAATTTTATCACTATTATTTGATGGTGAGAACATTGTAATTTCATCAGTTAATGCAGTATTGCTCTTAATTGTTTCTCTTAATAATGAGATAACTTTATTATTCCTTGTTATATCAATCAAGCCTTTGCCGATTATTTCCGGCTCGTGCTTCAGGCCAAATATTTCACAAGCAATTGTGTTTATTATCATAATCTTCAGGTTTGCATCAACTGCAATAATGCCATCAGTCATACTGTTGATAACCGTATCAAACCGTATATTTCGGTCAAGCATACCGGTAAGAGTCTGGTCCAGCTTAAAAGCCATTTCATTATATGTTTCTGCTAATTGACCGATCTCATCCTTTGATTTAATGTCAACTCTTTTTCTATAATTACCGTTTGCTATTTCTTGTGAAGAGCTTATTAATGCTTGAACGGGATTTGTTACCACTCTTGATAATTGTATTGCTATAGGAATGGTAAGCAATATGCCTATTAATATACCCAATATTGAATAATAGAAAAAGGTTCTGTTGATTGCATTTAGTTGATAAAGGGGGACAGACACGCGAACGATTATATTGTCTTCTTCTAAAGGCAGAGCAATATATAAATATGTCAGTTTCAAAGTTTCACTGAATCTCTGGTCCTTTCCAATTTTGCCACCAATAGCCTCTTTTACTTCATTTCTGTCTATATGATTCTCCATATTACTGACATTTGAATCAGATTCGCCTAACACGTTTCCCTGGAAGTCTATTAATGTAATTCTTGAGGCAAAGGGCTTCTTTTTGTTATCAGTTTCAGTATTGAGTAATTTAGCATAGTCTTTTGCTATTTTATCATAATCAACCGCCTGACTACTATCCAAGAGCTGTTTTACTTGATATGAAATTAACTTTGCAGTGTTCTCAATACTATTTTCAACTTCATATTGATAGAAATAGCGGGCCAGTGCCGATGTGAATAGTCCTAGGACCGACACCCCGATAATAACCAGTAATACTGAATACTTTAAAATTCTTTTTTTCACTAAAAAAACACCTCTGATTATAATTATTTAGTGTTCGGATTTTTATCAGTGAAGCGATAACCTATGCCACGAATTGTCTCAATCAGTGTAGGGTTTTCATCGTTATCTTCTATCTTTTGTCTCAAATAGCGAATGTGGA
>CAYQCA010000181.1:0-870 GCA_964415835.1 uncultured Clostridium sp.
GCATTTAAAAATGGTCAAGGAGCTATCGCAAAGGGTATTCCTACAGCAGAAATACCTGCAGAAAAGGATCGTGGAACTCTTCAAATTTTACCTATGTTGGGAACATACTATATTGACCTGGTAAATAATAAAGCTCCATTTGACAATCCAAAGATTAGAAGAGCAATATCTCTTGCTATTGACCGTAACTATATTGTAGAAAAAGTTACAATGGGTGGTCAGAAACCGGCATCAGGATACGTTCCATTTGGTATAGCAGATGTTGAACCAACTCCGGACTTCCGTACAGTTGGTGGAGATTTCTATTCAGTTAAATCTGAAGACTATGAAAAGAATGTTGCTGAAGCAAAGAAAATTTTAGCTGAAGCAGGATATCCAGACGGAAAAGGATTCCCTAAGGTTACTTATGGTGTTAACACCGGTGGTAGCCATCAGATTATAGCTGAAGCTATTCAGAGTCAGCTAAAGACTGCTCTTGGTATCGAAGTTGAAATTCAGGCTCAGGAATGGAACGTATTCCAGCAGTCCAGAAAAGACGGCGTATTCAATATCAACCGTAATGGTTGGATAGGTGACTACATGGATCCTTCAACCTTCCTTGATATGTTTACAACAGGTAATGGACAGAATAACTCATTCTACAGCAATCCAGCATACGATAAGCTCATCGAGTCAGCAAGAACTGAAAAAGATGCAGCTAAGCGTATACAGATGTTCCATGATGCAGAAAAAATTCTCATGGATGATATGGGTATAGTGCCAGTTTACTTCTATACTGAAGTATTAGATATTTCAAAGGATATCGAGGGTTATGTTCAAACTCCACTCGGATTCACATATCTGTACTGGGCAACTATGAAATAAGCAAAA
>CAYQCA010000181.1:897-8794 GCA_964415835.1 uncultured Clostridium sp.
GTTATTAACGCAATAAATTAAGCGACTGTTGGATATCCAATAGTCGCTTTTTTGTACCACTTTTAACTCAAAAGTCGGGCCTTGCAGTAGCTCTAGTGTCTGGCGATTGCTAATATAACAATATTGTTAATATATACTAGCAAATCTATAATTCCATGTGTCGTTGCGATTGTTTCATAGTCTACCAATCGCCAGACATTAAAGCTATTACAAGGCCCGATTCAATTAAGGAGAAAAGCCAAATGTTATTCTCACAATTCTAACAAATTAATCACTCTCTAAACTGTTCCAGCTGCCGGCGGAGTATATACCCTTTGAGCCAACTCAACATCAAGCATTAACAGTGCATTTGGATCATTTTTAATAAGCTGAAGCTTTTTTAAATACTTTTCCATTGTTGCCTCTTCTTCTACTTGCTCTGTTACAAACCACTGAAGAAATGAATTTGTTGCATGGTCTCTTTCTTCTATTGAAGCATTAACAATATTGTATATGGAATGAGTTACAAACTGTTCATGTCCTAATGTTAGAGCAAATATCTCTTCAGCAGACTCAAATTTTGCCTCCGGTGCATTAATTTGCAGCAACTCTACCTTCCCACCCTTTTGAGTTATATAATTAAAGAATTTCAATGCGTGATCGCGTTCTTCTTGAACCTGAACATGAAAGAAATTCGCGAAACCTTCTAGATTCAAATCTGCAAAGTATGCTTCCATACCTAAATATAAATAAGCTGAAAAAAACTCTTTTTGTATCTGTTCATTTAATAGTTTATTTATTCTTTCGCTAAGCATTGCTGCCCTCCTCTTTATATTTCATTTTCTTTATATGGTTAATATACCCTGTAGTTTATTTTTCAAACAAATTTCTATAACTTATGTTATAATAAGTATAAGTTTTAATTGTGGGTTTAAAAAGGGAGTAAAAAATGTATTTTGAAGATTTTCACTCATTACTATACTCTGACACACTGGTGTCAGATATTTTTATCAGTCAATATATGCCTTCGATGGACAGTTCCTGTGTGAAGGTATATCTTTATATGGTTTTTTTATGTAAGCATAATAAAAAAGTTACTACAGATGAGCTTGCCAAGACTTTGAATCTGACACTTGACGAGGTTAAGTCGGCATTAACAAATTTAGACAACCTTGACGTCATTAATTGGGTAGGAGAAAAGATACAATTAGTTGATTTAAAAGATACTGAGATAAAACGGATGTATCGTCTAAAAGCAGTTTCTACTCCTGAGCAGGCAAACGAAAACTTCGAGAAAAATAAAAATAGAAATAATACACTTGCAGCTATCAATGCCAAGTTTTTTCAGGGGCTTATGCCTCCAAACTGGTACCTGACAATAGATAACTGGTTCTCTATATACAAGTTTGATGAAGACGTAATGTATACGCTTTTTAAATATTGCCACGATAACAACACCTTTCACAAAAGCTATATTGAGGCTGTTGCGTCAAACTGGTACAAGCGTGGAATTCAGAATTTCTTCGACCTGGAAAAATACTTTGAAGACATGTCCCAGGTTCGCGGCATAAAAGGTACAATTATCAAGAAATTGCGATTAAGAAGGGCTCTGACAGAGTACGAAAGTGAATACGTTGAAAGATGGGTTATCGACTATAAATATGGTTTTGATGTAATAGAATTGGCTCTGAAGAAGACGGTCGGCAAAACGAATCCGGATTTTAAATTTTTAAACACCGTTTTGACTAAGTGGTTTGAGCTTGGATTAGTAACAGCTGAAGAGATAATGGGTTATGAGAATAGCCTCAAGACTCAGTCTCAAAGCTCTCAGCAGGGACAAAGTGCCAACACTCAGAAAGTTAAACCAAGGGATTCCCAAAGGGATAATTTTGATCAAAGGCAGTATGATGATGAGTATTTTAACAGCTTTTTCAAAAATACTACCAAGACATCCTAATTGCCAGATGGAGAGAGCGTGAAATAATTGAGCTACATTTATGATTTAATCGCATACCTCCACGGTACTTTCATTACTATTTGTGCCAGAAGTTGGCGTGGAGGTTATTTTGAACAGAGATATACATAATAGTATTGCACGAGAATATGAGAGAAGGCAAAAGCTATCCGCTGATTTGGTAGAGCAACGTAAATCAGAACTGTATGCTAAAATACCTGGATTAAGCATAATAGACCATAAGATAAATCAGCTGGGAATTAAGTATAATAGATTAATTTTATTCTCAAAAGGTGAGGTGTCGCTGCTTTTATCTGAACTAAATGATAATATTACCTCCTTGGTAAGAGAAAAAGAGGAGCTTTTACGAAGCCATAACATCTCCCCTGATTTTTTAAAGCCTAAATACGAGTGTGAAAAGTGTCAGGATACAGGGTATGTTACCGATTCCACGGGCTCACAAAGGTGTTCCTGCTATAAGCAGCAGGTAATTTCCCAGCTTTTTTCACATTCAAATATTAGTCTCAATGGCTCAGAAAGTTTCGGTAACTTTAGCGATATGCTTTATCCTGATGAAATTGATGAGGCCAAGTACGGCATCCCTATTTCACCAAGGGAAAATATAAATAATATAAAAAACTTGTGTATGGAATTTGTTAAAAATCTCGATAACCCGAACCAAAAGAATCTGTTTTTCAGTGGTCGTACCGGCGTGGGTAAGACTTTTTTATCTCTTTGTTTAGCCAGAGAATTGCTGAATCAGGGGAGGACAGTACTATACCTTACGGCGCCGATACTCTTTGACATTGTTGCTGAATATAAAATGAAGGCCTTTAAAGAAGACAATTACAGTGATGACAAGTACCAGAGTATTTTTTCTGTTGAACTTCTCATTATCGATGATTTAGGCACAGAACCTATAAGTGATGCAAGATATGCAGAGCTGCTAAATATATTAAATTGTCGTCAAGCCAAAGATTCCATATCAGCCTGTAAAACCATTATATCTACCAATATCAGCCTTAGAAAGCTCTTTGAGCTGTATAGCGAGAGAGTTGGTTCAAGGATAAAAGGATATTTTGAAGGCCTTGTTTTAGCCGGAAAGGATATAAGAAGCCATAATTTATCAATTAAGAAACCATAGCTGATAAATTATGGTTCTTAAATTAAAGCTAATATTCTCAAAATGTTGTAGATTGGGCCGCTGGTTATATCCATTAGCTCCAATAACTGACCGGTAAATGTGAGCAGTATTAAAGCTACACCGGGTAACGCACTCATAATTGAGAGTATCCCATACTTCCCGGAGTCTGCTGCTTTATTTATTGTAGGTGGTAACTCCGACTCTTGTGGTGTATTAAATAGTGTATTTTTTCTGTCTCTTTGTGTACTCTTGTAAAAAGCAAAAAACAAGGCTATAAAAGCTGAAAGAAAACCCAAAAACATTAATCCATAAAAAATAACAGCTATGACCAGAGATGCTACAGGCATATTTGCTATATCAGATATTCCGGCCTGTGTAATTCCCAACTTTTCCAGATTCTCTGTCATCCTCTGGGAAATGAACGTCAATATAACTGCTAAAGTATTATTTGTAAAGTGGGCTACCATTCCTGTGTATATACTATTTGTTCTATACACAATATAGCCTATAATCGCTCCTAAAAGCATAGTGCTTACAGCCTTTTGTATGTCCCTGTGAAGTATTCCGAAAAGTATTGATGTAAGGGCCAACGAAGCAACAACTCCGAATTTCTCGTATCCTTTACTAATCAGGCCCCTGAATAAAGTCTCTTCACAGACAGCTGCCGAGACGCCTACAACCAGTATTGCAGCCAGAAGAGTCGGAAAATCACCTATGGCAAGCTGGGGTATTGGCAGGTTCCTACCGAAAATCAGTCTTATAATACCTAAAACTATAGCATTCAATACCCCTACGACCGGCATTGCAAACATCATTAAAAATACAATTATAAGGTAATTAATCGGTCTTGTTCTATTTAGTTTCAGCGTATCCTTTATATTGTACCGCCCGGCTAATAAGAAAATTAGGGCCGGCAGAAGTATAAACAGCAGCTCCCCTATTCCACTTCTTAAATAGCCATTATTAAAATTAATCAAAAAACCGCCATAGGTTAATAGTATCGTAGCCAATGAAAATAAAATGCCCGCTGCAACGGGGCCCGGATACTTATTATTCACTTTCTTGGATTGAACAGATGATGATGTGTCATCAATATAATTTTCCACCGGAACCTCCTGAATATATTCATAAATGTCTAGCTCTTAGATTATATTACTATTATCTCCCAAGTATTTCAATGATTTTTGTCCCCCGCACAATAATAAATCAGCACACCATTTGTAGTAGGCACTCGTGCCCCTTACATATGGTGTGCTGATTTGTTTAAACTATTACTTTAACTTTATCTCATATCCCTCAGGATTTACTGTAAAGGAGTCTGATTTTGCAGTTGAATACGCCCTTAAGTAAACTACCTTATCCTTTATTGCTTTAAATGCATCGCTGCTTAAAGTATCACTATACTCAATCGTTTTCCCTGCTCCCAGTGTCTCATTGCTTTCAGCCATTATAAAAAGTTTGTCTGCAGACCAGACGTAAAGTTCATTTCTGTTTGCATCCAATAACTTAAAATCGAATTTTTGCCCTGATGTGTATTTTAAAATTATATCATTAGCGGTATTATTAGTAAGCCTTATTTTCATTACCAGAGAATCATTTTTAATTTTTGCTTCCGGCTTTATTGTAACCTTGTCTTGATTTACCTTTTCAATATATTCAACTAGATTACTGATAACTTTTGCAGCTTCAGCTCTTGTTGCATTTGCCTTAGGTTTAAATACATTTTTACCATAACCTGTGATCAGCTTAAAGTAAGTTGCATACGCCACATCTCCGCTGTAAATTGGTGTAACTTCATCAAAATCCTTAAAGTCGGGTGCTTTTATCTTGATGTATGCAAAGACATCTCCTAATTTGTATTTAAGTGCATTTATTATATAGTGAACCATTTGTTCTCTAGGAAGTTTCCCATCGGGATTGAATATCTTACCTTCATCATCAAGTATATTTGCTGTAACCAGGTCAATAACAACATTTGCATATGGTGCATCTTTCTTTACATCTGTGAAATAGTCGCTTATTTCAGGTGCTTTGAAATAATTAATTTCTATATCCAAAGCATCATGAAGCATAACCGCAAATTCACTTCTTGTAATTGGCCTGCCCGGTTGAAATTTTACTTTTTTGTCCTTTGCTTTGTTTTTGTCTGCAATTTTTTTAATAGCGGCCTCAGCCCAGTGTCCTGCAATATCTGTAAATTTTGTTATATCACTGTCCTTAACAGTAACGGAACTCTGAGCAAATGTAGCTGTGCCTGATAACATTACCGCTAAAACTAGAATTAACGCTAAAATTGTTTTTTTCATATAATCATCTCCTAATTTAATTTTCCAAATATTTTATTTTTATTATTTTCTAAGCTATCACCGGTGTATACCATATTAGACAATAGGAGAAGAAATTTGTTCCATTACAATTTTATTACCAAAATTTAATGAATTATTTAAATACACATGTAAAAAGTTGTATATATTTTTTAACTTATTATTATATAATAATATTACCAATAATATGTTTAATAATTTTTATTATAAAAGGAGTTAAAGCTATGACTAATTTTAAAGAAATAAAACCTGAAGAACTAAACAAAAGTCCATTTCAGATTATTGGTCAGGATTGGATGCTTATTACCGCAGAAAAGGAAAATAAAGTAAACACAATGACCGCCTCTTGGGGCGGCCTTGGAGTTATGTGGAATAAAAACGTGGCTTTTATTGTCTTAAGACCCCAACGCTATACTAAACAATTCATTGATAGCTCAGATACTTTTTCTCTTTCCTTCCTTGATAAAAGCTACAGGAAGCAATTAAGCTATCTTGGCTCTGTATCCGGAAGAGATGAGGATAAAATTTTGAAATCAAATTTAACAGTTGCACATAAGGATAATACTCCATATTTTGAGGAAGGTAATCTAATACTAATATGCAGAAAACTATATAAGCAGGAATTTCAGGCTGAAAGCTTTATTGTGGACGGTATTGATGAGAAAATGTATCCTGATAAAGATTATCATTCGATGTATATTGCAGAGATAGTAAAAGTACTGGTTAAAGAATAAACTGCATTCTATTGCATGCGAAGTTCCAATTAAACCATCAGTTTTAATTGGAACTTTTTTCTGCCTTTTTTCGTCTAGTGATTGTAACAAATATTTATAAAGGAGATATAATAACATGAAATTACGCAGTTTATTAGCAGGAACTTTAACCGCAGCAATCATCCTTTCGCTGTCGACATTCTCAATTTCCGCCGCAGATACTGAGGCTATTATGCCTGTATCTATCCAGAATACAAATACCGCTGTGCCAATAAATATTGACGCTACAGAAAAGAACCAACAATACTTTAATTTTTTTAGCGGTAAAGTTACAAAAATTGATTCAAGGTTTATCCATGTCCAAAGTACAGATGGAAGTGAAGCAAACTTTATAGTATCTGATAGTACTTATATCGTAAATGATGCTAAGATAGTTGAAGGTTCTGTTATTACGGGATATTATGATGCAAATGCCCCCATGATTATGATTTATCCCCCACAATACAATGTAGAGGTTGTTGTAGTTGATGGCAGTACAGATCTGAATATAAAGGTTGATTTTTTTGACAATGAGTTGATTAGCTCTGACAATTTTTTAAAACTCAAAATTTCTGATGAAACGGAAATAGTTTGGGAAGACGGGACAGCTTTTAAAGGTAATCTTGGAAGCAGAAAGCTTGTTACCATGTATGGAATTTCAACAAAAAGCATTCCTGCGCAAACCACACCTGAAAAAGTAGTTGTACTATTTGATAAAGCAGAAAACCCGGCTATGGATATTATCGTTAGTGGCAAAAAAATAGAAGCACCTAAAACATTTATAAATGAGCAGGGTACTCTGATGATACCTCTTCGGGCAGTATCCGAAGCACTTGGTTTTGAGGTTACCTGGAATGGCGGCTCCAGGCAGGTTGATATAGGTAAAGGAATTTCTTTGACAATAGAAAAAGACTACTACGTATATATGAAAACCGCTCCTATTAAACTGGGAACCGCTCCTGTAATAGTCAATGACAGAACCTTTGTCCCGCTGAACTTCTTTACAAGAGTTCTACAAGCTACGGATGCTAAGATTCAAGATTCACAAATTGTCATTGAAAAATAAATAGATATATAAAAATGCATCCCAATATCAACTCATCAGATTATGTTGGGATGCATTTTTATTTCAATTTTTAAAAAGCATATTCAGGTCAATTAATTCAACATTGTGTGGTTTAATCTCCGTATAATTTGAGACACTATAATATTATACTATATTAGTTTGTGGAGGGAAAAACATATGAAGCTCGGAAATAGGATTGTTAAAGTTAAAAAAGACGAAGACGGAAATGTCACAGATGTAATGTTCGAAAACGGCAATACCTGCCCATTTAATTATGCTGTATTAATGGCAAAGCAAGGTGTTCTGGAGGGCTTTAATGTAGTTAGAGGCAAAAACGGTGGTGAATATTTGAGCGCAGATCCAAATAATCCTGATGTACAAAACCTGGACGATATGCCCCATTTTAAATAGAATCCAGTTACAAAGGGCTAGATACCATTTTACCGGCATCTGGCCCCTTTTAAAAAAAACTATTTCCTATCCGATTTGTTTTTCCTGAATAGTGATATACCCCCGAAACCGCTTATAATAGCAATATAAAAGCCAAAATCATACCACCAGCCAGTATTTATAACCTCATAGACCCTTATATCCCTCTTAAAGAATCCCACAATAAGTGAAATCGGCGCCATCCAACCATGCCAGATACCCCAGAAAAAACCCGCCGGATCCTCCGCT
>CAYQCA010000182.1:0-8760 GCA_964415835.1 uncultured Clostridium sp.
TTACTCCTGTTACTCCTGTTACTCCTGTTACTCCTGTTACTCCTGTTACTCCTGCCCAACTCATCCTTCCACCTGAAATGCCTTGTCAGCCGGAGCTCTTGTAGCTTTAAAATACTTCCGTGGTGAAACACCGAACATTTTTGAAAAAGCCCTTACAAAGCTGGAATAATCATTAAAACCGCATGCACTTGCCACATCGGATGGTGAAATTCCGGATTTTATGAATTCTGCAGACTTTTGCAGCCTTTTATTAAGTATATAATTGTGAAGAGAGTAACCCGTGTTTGCCTTAAATTTGTGCATCAAATAATATTTATTTATATAAAAACGGGTTGCAATTGCTGCTATGCTCAAATCCTCAGATAAATTTGTATTTATATATTGAATTACATTTTGAATTTGTTCATCAAATTCAACTTCAATACTTTCAACCTGCTTATCGGGTTTTAGGTGCAGCCTGTTAATATAAACTATAAATTGTACAAATAGCGCGTTGCTCAGTATACCAGACCCGAATCGGTTATTCTTTATCTCCTGTTCTATATTTGCAAGGGTGTGCTTTATCAGATTGAGAGAATTTGCTCCCATCCTGACCAGATGCCTGTTTTCTCTGGCAATATTAAAACATGTTAAAAGATTATTCTCAGCATCACCATGCTCTTCCAGGAAAACATTGTTTATCCAGATTACTATCCTTTCATATTCTTCTTCCGGCTCGATGATAGGCCTATGGACTTGGTTGCTAGGAACAAAAAGAACATCCCATGGCTTCAGCCTGTAAGACTTACCCTCAATATTGTAAATTACATTGCCTGAAATAAAAATTATTATCTTGTTAAAATCATGGTAATGATGTTCAAATTGGAGATTATTCCTATCTTTTAAATGGAAAAACTTAAAGTCATTATGCAGGTATCCTCGCTTGACGCTCTGCTCTCTGTCCATATTCTCCACCTCCTTTCCTCTATATTTTATTATATGTTGCGCAAGAAATAAACAGTAAAAAAGCATCTTTTGCAAATTTTTAAACATTTTATTCAATAAACTTTGCTAAAACTTAGAATATAATACTAATGTAAACAAACTAAAATAGGTGGGTACATAGATATGAAGATGATTACTAAAAACAATGCTCAAATATTTCTCCTATTAAATGCTCTATTCTGGGGATCTTCATATATTTGGCAAAAAATGCTTTTGGGGTTTCTGCCTCAGTTTTCAATATTATTTATTTGCGCAGCAATTGGTCTGGCTGCAACTTTTGTTTTATTCAGAAAACAGCTTAAGAATTTTAACCGGAAAGCCGTTTTAACCTGTGGTCTAATCAGCCTTGTTTCAGTTCTTAGCAACACCTTTTGCATGCTTGCATTAAAAAGAACTTCTGGATCAAATACCGCATTTATTGTACAGCTTTCCATCGTAATTACACCGATAATAATGGCAGTATTGGAAAGAAAGGTTCCTTCTTCCAAGACGATAGTATTGGCTTTAATGGCTATGGTTGGAATATATTTAATCACCTGCGCCGGAAAAGGTTTATCTATCAATATTGGCGACTTCTTTGCTTTGTGCAATGCAATCTTTTTCTCGCTATTCATAGCATTGCAAAACAAATATTCTCAGAAAGTCAGCCCAATACAATTTACTTTTATACAACATGCCACTAACTTGATTATATTCTTATCGTTGGCTTTAGTTTTTGAATCTGGTACTATTGCATATAGTAATTTAATATCCCCAATATTCTTGATACTTATCGGATTAAATGCAATGGTAACTATATTTACAGCGCTATTCCAAAGCTCGGCAATAAAATATGTAAGACCTGAAAATGCTACAATATTATACTCGTTTGAGCCGTTAACAACTGCCTTATTGGGAGCCTTCCTTTTAGGTGAAAGGTTTAGTGGTATTCAATCAGTAATAGGGTGTATTGTTATATTCTTAGCAGTTATATTGTCAGCAGTCAGACCTCAACATATTCTTGCAAAACGTGCTATCAAGTTACGTCTGCCATCCAATACAAGAATATAACTGAACAGTTTAACCAAACACAAACCCAAAACATATAATATATTATTATTATGGAGTATTCATCAGGAGGAAATATTTGGATAATAATAACAATATCACAAATAACAATAATGGCTTTTTTCTTTATCTCCTGAAGATTATATATTGCTTGCATTAATAATTGCTTTTATTATCGGGGAAAGCCTGGAAGAGAGTCAACGCGCAGTATTGGGCAATTTTCTTGTAGCTGTCGGTACTAATATGATTAATTTGACTCCCGGAGCATGGCAGGTTTAAGTAATTAATTTAGGAATATACCCCCTATAGAAAAAATGCATGTGGGCTAACGCTAGAGCCCACATGCATTTTTTGATTATTCTGTTTGCTTTTTAGGACATTTGTTACATTTATCGTTTTTTTTCATAAATTGGGGAAACCCTTTGCCATCCCAGTTTTCCAAGCTATTGTTAAACTCGTCTAAAGCTTTGTCCCCTTCTTCTTTTGTTATTTTACCTTGCTTTACCTCATGGTCAATGCGAGATTTAAATTTCTCAGAGAGAAATTGTTTTTTCTGTGGTAATGACAGACTATTAAACTCCTTTATTTTAGCAATATGTTTGTCAATTCTGTCTGTCATCTCATCAGCTTTTTCCTTTGTTATTTTCCCCTCCTTAAGTTCCTTTTCAATCAGCTCTTTTCTCTTTTCAAGCCTCTTTAGAGGATCTTTTTCTCCTTTGACATCCTGCTCGTGCTTCTTAATTATCACGGTATTCTGTTCCAATCCAGCGCTTTGCTCAGCAGCAAAAACATTAGGAGATATTATTGAGAGTATTAAAGCGATAGTTATAAGGATTTGATTTTTTTTCAAAACTACCACCTCCTTTCAACAATATCTTTCTCATATATTGTGAAAATATTGTGTACAAATTGTAAATTAAAACACCAATTTTTTCGTCATTTTAGATCTGCCTCAAACCAGAACATTACACCTTCAGGCATATTCACTACACCATACCCGTTGTTATGAGCTTTTTGGGTGGCTTTTACAATAGACAGACCCAGTCCGGTTCCACCGTATGCTCTCGTCCTTGCTTTATCCACTTTGTAAAAACTCATCCAGATATTATCTACTTGATCTTCCGGTATATTTTTACCTGAATTAAAAACTTCAACACGTGCTTTGTTTCCGTTAATCCATATTGAGATATTAATTATTTTTTTGTCATTTATATGGTGTAATGCATTACTTAAATAATTCAAAACGACTTGTTCTATTAAATAGTAATCAGCATTTATCATTATTGATTCATTACCGTTATTGTCGAACGTAACATTGACATTGCTTTCAGAAAAGATTATGGATTTCTTTCTGATGATATCCTGTATCATTTCACACAGATCAAAATCCTCCCGTTCCAATTCGATATTGTTAAACTCAAGCTCAGACAATTGCAGCAGTTTTTTTACCATATTGTTCATTTTATTTGCTTCGTCTATTATTACTTCACAATAATAATTTTTGTTTTCTTCGTCGTCATTAACATTTAGTTTCAAGCCTTCTGCATACCCTTGAACAAGAGCAATCGGAGTTTTTAATTCATGAGATACATTGCTTATAAAACCTTTTCTCATCTCATCAATTTTTCTTTCCTTTTCTATATCCTGCTGTAGTTTGCAATTTGCTTCTCTTAATTCTCCTATTGACTTTTCCAGCTGACAGGACAAAGAATTTATACTTTCACCTAAAGTACCGATTTCATCTCTTCTTTTTACATCATATCTTTCTTTGAAGTCCAAAACAGTCATTTTCTTTGCTATCTCATTAAGCTTTACAATGGGTTTTGACAATCTGGAAGTTAAAATAAAAATAATAATCCCGCCTAATATTAGCGTTAATATCCCTGTAAAAACGGAAAACCTGACAGCAATATTCGAACTTTCTTCAATAGCAGCCATTGGTGCCCCCAAATACAGATAGACATTATCACCAATCAGAGCGTAAAGAGAAATAAAATTTGAATCCATTCTGTTATCGTATCTTATTTCAATTTTGGGGTTATTTTCGCTAAGCTGCTTAAATCTGCCCTGAAGTAAGTTTTTCTCTGAAAATTGCTCTAAAGAGGACAAATGAAGTTTTCCTTTACTTAACTGGGAGTTTTTTTCCCTGGATTGATATATTACGTTATTGTTACTGTCAAATATCAAGATTGCCATGCCACCGATACTTTCAATCTTTTCGATACTTAACATCAAATTTTCAGAGTTGTTTTCATATTCTTCTTTTATTGTGCTATAGCTTTTGTACAACATTTCCTCTTTGTTTTTGTAATACGATTTTTCCAATAGTGTGACATTTAATATCCAGGTTAACGCAACTGAGAATAATATTAGCCCAAAAAACGCACCAACAAGTCTTGTTCTTAATGAAATTTTCATTTCGGCACCTCAAATTTATATCCCAATCCTCTTACTGTTTGTATATAATCACCTTTATCGCCTAGCTTCAGTCTAAGCTTTTTTATGTGAGTATCAACAGTTCTTACATCACCAAAATACCCATAATCCCAGACTGAATTTAATATTTTGTCACGCGATAACGCAATTGCAGCATTATTGCATAAATAAACAAGAAGTTCATATTCTTTTGGTGTAAGCTCAAGCTCTTGTCCGTCAGAATATATGGAGTGGGCTGTTTCGTCTATTTCAAGTCCACCCAAAATTTTCTTTTCATTTAATGAAACATTATACCTTTTTAATAATGCCTGAACTCTGGCCATTAAAATCATCGGACTAAATGGCTTTGAAATATATTCATCAGCTCCCAGGCCAAATCCAAACAACTCATCAGATTCAGTACCTTTTGCTGTCAGCATTATGACAGGTACCTTGGAATTTTCGCGGATGCGTCTCAGGACTTCCCATCCATCAATTCCCGGCATCATGACATCTAAAATCATCAAAGATATGGAGGAATTATATTTAATATAATAATCTAATGCCTGACTTCCATCCTCAGCTTCAAGGACAACATATCCCTGCCTTTTCAAGAAATCTGAGACAAGTCTTCTCATTCTTTCTTCGTCATCGGCAATCAATACTTTTACTGTATTCACAAATGTACTCTCCTTCGTGCATAATATCACCAAATATATAAAGAAGACCATATAAGTCTTCTTTATATAAACTAATACTATTGTAAATGACATTTGTGAACATTAGGTGAACACAGGTTTGTTAAAAAACCTTAGATATTTTTTTTATTTCTTCTTTTAAATAGGAATACGGCGACAAAAACTACAAAAGCGATACCTAGAACAGCATATGTTATATTGGAATACAGATCCATGTATTTAAGGATGTCCGTCCAGGACTCTCCAAGAAATGCTCCTGTAGTAACAAGCAGGGTATTCCAGATTAAAGTTCCCACTATAGTAAAAAGCAAGAACAGCCCCATTTTCATTTTAGCCATACCCGCAGGTATTGAAATCAGGCTACGGATCAGTGGAACCATCCTGCAAAAGAAAACTGTCCAATAACCATACCGTTTAAACCAGGAATCGGCTTTTTGAATATCAGAAACCTTTACTCTTAAAATATGTCCCCAACGGTTAATGATCTTTTCCAATCTTTCCAAATCAAGCAGGCGTCCTATACCGTACAATATAATTGCACCCAATACTGAACCTAAAGTAGCAATACCTATTACGCCGGGAATTGTCATTTCTGTATTAGTGGTCATAAATCCACCGAAAGTAAGAATTACTTCTGAAGGTATTGGAGGAAAAATGTTTTCCAATGTTATTAAAAGAAAAACACTTATATACCCAAATTGCCCCATAAAATCTGTAATCCAGTTCTGCATACTGCCCTCCACCATCCGCATTGCGGTTTTCTGAATTAATTTCATCTTAAGATGATTTTCTTTTTTATAACGCCTCAATTCAAAGGAAATTTTCCGATTGTAGTAAAATTTCCTTACATTATCGGCGTTTCAACGAGGCGGGATATGCTCGCCGCCTAAAACCAAATCGGTACCCACCACTTATAGAAGTGGGGGAGATTCTGTTTACTCGTTATATACTATAATTTAACTCAAAAGTCTGGACATGTATACACTTTTCAGATTAAAAATAAAAGATGAGTAACGAAAAGTAAAGGAAAAGTCGGCTTTTGCCGACTTAAATCAGGCTCGGCTTTTAGCCGAGCCATCCATCATTATATATTCTACCTCTATGTTCTGTATTCTGGGTTTAATATTTACAATCATTATTATGGATTAAAAGGTTATATAGATTTGCATGGCGTATTTCATCTGTAATTATTTCAGTCAAAATATTAATATGACGTCTATCTTTCATTGCTGCGAGTATTCTTCTGTACTTTTTCACTGCATTCAATTCACCCAGCAAAGCTCCTTTAAGCCCTTCGCAATAAGATGTTGGCGGTTCAAAACCCGCGTTTTTTTCAGGCTGTATAACTTTACCTGTGTGCTCATAATATATTTGTCTAAACATCTTATAATGCTTAATTTCATCGTCCCGTATACCTCTTATTATCTCTTTATCCATTAGCGAGGGTGCATTATTCATTAAGTATTCATAGAACATCCTGTCTTCAGTCTCACCGCCTAAAGCCTGGACAATAAGCTCAAGTGCTTCAGGTAATTCTACTATACCGAATAAATTAGGGTTCATTGTATCATTCATACCTTGATTCATTCCTTGATTCATCATATTGACAGGGTTCATATCAATTCTGAACCTTTCATCATAGGGCCAGTAACCATTGTATCGCATTTTTATACCTCCCGGGTTTACGAGTAAACATAAATTCTATATTACATATTATGTAATTCTCAAAAAATCGTTACAATTCCCAATGTAAACACCTGTAAATTAGCAGTAAAAAATGGGGTGCTTGTTTGTACTAAATTGTACACAAAATACAATTCACAAATATTTTTCATTTTTCTATTCCCTACGTAATACTAGATTTTCAGTTATATGTGTATAAATATAAAATTAATTGTTTAAGATAAGTATATGAAAAAAAATTTTTTATGATATAATATTATGCGGAGGCACAAAATGAAAAAAAGCAATCAATTGGAAGGCAACGATAATAAAAGACTAAGGGCTTATAAGCCTACAAACAATGAAGGAACAGCCGCATATGCAAACATTGAAAAACAGTTTAAACATTCAAAAGTCTCAGTTCCGTCATTAGATAATGTTATTGAAGCAAAAGATTGGGTAGATAATGGTAGTAAATTATAATTGTTTGTGTTATCCTAAATAAAAAAATACGGGGGTGTATTTTGTATGTCAAAAATTAAAATGACGGTGGATGGAAATAATGCCGCTTCTTATGTATCTTATGCATTTACAGATGTAGCAGCTATTTATCCAATCACACCTTCATCAACAATGGCTGAGTATGTTGACGAATGGGCAGCGAAAGGCAAAAAAAATATTTTTGGACAAAAGGTTAGCGTTGTTGAAATGCAATCAGAAGCTGGTGCAGCCGGTGCAGTTCACGGTTCCCTTCAGGCTGGTGCATTGACAACAACTTTCACTGCATCACAGGGCTTATTGTTGATGATACCAAATATGTATAAAATAGCAGGTGAATTATTGCCTGGCGTATTCCATGTAAGTGCCAGAGCACTTGCTGCATCATCTCTTAATATATTTGGAGATCATCAGGACGTTATGGCGGCAAGACAGACAGGTTTTGCATTACTTGCAACCGGTTCTGTCCAAGAAATCATGGACTTGGCACCAGTTGCTCATTTGGCAGCTATAAAAGGTCGAGTACCATTCTTACATTTCTTCGATGGTTTCAGAACATCACACGAAATTCAGAAAGTTGAAGCATTAGAATATGACGATTTTGCCAGCTTGTTGGACAAGGAAGCTATTACTGAATTCAGAAACAGATCTCTTTCCCCAAATCATCCTGTTACAAGAGGAACTGCTCAAAATCCGGATATTTACTTCCAGACTCGTGAATCAGTAAATAAATATTATGATGATATCGTTGGTGTAGTCGAAGAGTACATGCAAAAGATGGGCATATTGACAGGAAGACAGTACAATCTTTTCGATTACTACGGTGCAGCTGATGCAGAACATATAATTGTTGCAATGGGTTCTATCACACCAGTTATAGAAGAAACAATTGATTACTTAAATGCTTCCGGAGAAAAATATGGTGTTGTTAAAGTTCACCTTTACAGACCTTTCTCAGTTAAACATTTACTTAATGCTATTCCTAAAACAGTTAAGAAAATAGCTGTATTAGATAGAACAAAAGAACCAGGTTCATTGGGCGAGCCTTTGTATCTTGATGTTAAGGCTGCTTTCTATGGTGTAGAAAACGCACCTGTTATTATTGGTGGTCGTTACGGTCTTGGTTCAAAGGATACTACTCCTTCAGATATAAAAGCTGTTTATGATAACCTGAAGCTTGAAAATCCTAAGAACGGATTTACAATTGCTATCGTTGATGATGTTACAAACACATCATTAGCAGCAGCTCAAAAAATTAATGCAGGTCCTAAGGGTACAGTTAGATGCAAATTCTGGGGACTTGGTTCAGATGGTACTGTTGGTGCAAACAAACAGGCTATTAAGATTATAGGTGATCATACTGACAAATATGTTCAGGGTTACTTTGCATATGACTCCAAGAAATCAGGCGGTGTTACCATCTCTCACTTAAGATTTGGTGATGAGCCAATAAAGT
>CAYQCA010000183.1:0-8727 GCA_964415835.1 uncultured Clostridium sp.
ATACATCGTTCCATTGCAAACTAAAGCTTCCATTTTCAGAGTATATATCCATTCTATCCTCAAATATTTTGAAACATTGCAAAAGCCCCAAAAGCTTACTTCTTTTAAAATCACTTTGCTGTTTCTGATATAGTATAAATCCAGGCAATAATGTTAGACCCCATATAATTATGATAGGAAGTATCATTAATGGTACAGAGATAAACAACCATTTTACTTCAGATAAGATTAAAATAAATACAGCTGTAACCAGAACAATAAATATGGTCAATAAAAAAGAAATTGTGAATGATATCTTATTCATAATACTCGTTCTAGTCTTTGCAAAGCTAAATTCTTTTAAATCCTTCGATGTATATTTGATATTAAGACTTAGAATCTCCATACATTCCTCCTAGAATATGTTAATAGTTTTATCAGAAGATTTTACTACAAATGAAAATATTACTTTATTACAGTGTTATTAATATTTTTCTTTTTTTGGGTCCACTTATTGGTCCATTTAGAAATAATCCATTCTTTCATTCACTGACATCACGCTCTCGTTCCATCAAAATTTATGACATGTTGATTCCTAAAGTCTTCGCTTTTTTCGAAAAACCAACCATCCTTAACCTTTTTTTTACCCCATTCCTCAAAATGAATCTCTTGATAAACAGTATCAAATTTATCAATGGTTATATTTGTATTGATTAAGTTTGGTTTAAAAATAATCTCAAGCTTCGAGTTTTCCGCATTTATGCGTGCAATAACGCTCCTTTCTTCTATGGAAAATATGCAATAAATCCAGTCCTCATGGCTATATAAATCTGATCTAAGAAAACTTGGAATATCATAAGAAATTATGGGTATGGGTCTATCTGTATCCAACTCCAACCGGCATAAACGACCACTGGTAAATGCAAACCCTTTATACGGGTAATACTTCTCAACTACAAACACTTTTCCTCCAACAACCACAGCTCCCCCAACCCTAAAACTTAACTTGACCGGCTGCAACTCTTGTGAATCAATGCGGGTCTTACAGGTATTACCTTCACCACGATTGTAATACAGCCAGCCGTCTATAAAAAAAGGGTTAAAGTCCGATGTATGTACATTTTTTATAAACTGCACCCACTCCGAATCCCCTTTCTTTCTTCTGTATATGTGGGTTTCACGTTGCAAGCTATAAGTTGCATCAGTTTCGACTTTAAATTCCCACTCGCTCGTGAAAGATCTGGCTTCTTCTTTTGACTTTTGAAAAAGCTGTTCAATTTTGGTATTATCAAAATTCACCTTAAGATTTTGTTGTAAATTGATTTTCTGAGCAGGTGTTTCCTTGAGCATTGCAAATTTATCTATAACAGAACTAATAATAACATCATAAAACTCGACAATATAACAACGCTCGTTTCCTTTCAAGCAGCTATTTCCTATCGCTGTTTTGATGACATTATCTTTTATATTCTTTTGAATAGATTTTGGTACGTAGTGGTATTGCTCAATTAAACAACAAGCATATTGAATTAATTTATTTTCTGTGTGATTTTGAGTAAATAAATAAACGTGACCAATATATTCCTCTGGCAGAGAGAGAATTTGTTCGGTAAAATCAATAAAATTGATTGTTTGAGAAAAGTTAAACCCATTTTTCCCCATTGTTTCTTTGATTCTATCAAGAAGTTTTTTATCAGAAACTGTTCGCTTATCGAGGAAGGAAAGAATCACGAGTATACTTGCAATGATTTTTTCAGGGTCGTACTTTTTGTTTTGTATATCAGTTATCAAATTATGATAATTATCCACGCTTAGAATTTTCTCGTTTAGTTTATGTATAATATCATACATAACACTTTGCAATTGTAAATGAGACGAGTGAATCTCATTTAAACGAACAGTTAGATTTGAAATTATGGGATCAGAGACGCGCTTTTCTTCCATAAGTTTATATAATACCTGCACGCTATAAGCAGCTAATTTGTCACGATTCTGTTCCATCTCCTTCACCGTTGCTTTGTTTTTGCCGGAAACAGTAAACCACATGCGTTGAAACCACTTTTGCTTCTGAATTATCAAGAGTCTTTCTTCATTCGCATCAATAATAGATGTCATTCCCGATACGATTCTTTCGGTCTCGTGATTACTTTGTGATAAAAAATATTCTAAATCATCAGGTGCCGGAGTAACTGCATATCTCATAATATCACCTATATGCTTTCTAATAAGTCGTTTAACTTATTGTTATTTATCATATCTTGTTGTCGCAGCTGTTGATACTGTTGAGTTTGCGAAACATAAGTCAGTACCATATCTTTAAATGTTTGCTGGCTACGTTGCAAGGTGCCGGTGAGAAAAACGTACACTGAGGTCAATTCATTGTGATACTTCGCTTTACTTACCAAATCATAGTAACTGCCACCAAAAAAATTTTCTCGAATTATACCCAATACCTTAGTGGCAACAAATGACCCGACAACTGCTCCGACAACCGGAATAGGTATGAGGGCTTGACCAACTGCTGCGCCGACACCGCTAACGGCGGTATCGGTTGCTAACTGCTGCATATTGTAGATGAAGTCGTCGGTACTGATATTTCCCTTGCCAAGCTGTATCGCCTGTTTTGCCAATCCGAACGTGGCGGTTACTATTCCCGCTGCAAGCGGGGCAGACATTTCAACGATATTCGTCAAAGCATAAATACTGCCGCCTGTTAAACCACCTCTTGCGACACCTATACCCGTTTCTTTAAAAATATCTTGCCAATCATCGTCGGTAAAGTCGCATAGCTTCTTACCTTGTCCGAACTTTGATATAACAGTTGTGCCAAATGACAATACTCCATCAATAACCGCAGCGATTCCAGCCACTTTTAGGCCTTCCTTGAGTGATGCTCTTGCTTTTAGTTCGTATTTTTGTCTTTCCGCTTCATCGACTTTCGTGATTTCCTGCTCTTTATTATTAATGGTGTTCTCAATTTTACCGAGTTGAACTTCGTCGTATGTAGTTTGAGTCGGGTGAACAACATCTTCAAATTTTAAGTTATTGGCTTGTTCAAAATCTTTTATTTTTTTAACGACATCTCGAGCGACATCACCGCCCTCTGAACTGGGCAAGTTGTTCAATTCTCTCGGTGAGAGATTACGCCATTTTTGAATCTTTTCATAATAGTCACGGGGAATATTATACGAGCCGCCTTGACCTGACAAAAAATCTGGATAATTATTAAGATGCTCATTTATCGCATCAATCGAAAGACTTTTTTGCACAAATTTTGATTGAATCGGTTTTCCGTTTTTATAGTAATCAATAGGCGAAGATTGAACGGGTTCTTTAACATAATTTGGTGATTTCCCTACAACCAAATTATCAGCGTTATTAAAACCAACCTCGGTGTGTTCGGCGATAATTCCATGTTTCGTCTTATCGCTCCCTTGAATATGCTTTGGTTGTGCGACAGTATCTCTAACTTTTTGGAGTTCTTGCAACGCACTTTCGAGATTAATATCCTGTTTAGCCAAATTTTGTAGCAATTCACTGGCACGAAGTTGATTAATTTCACCGACAAGAGAGCCAGTTACTTGATTCTTTATATTTTCCATACGAAGACTCCTTTAAAAACATGCTTAACAATCTGACGATAACTCAGTTTCTTTATTCATTGATAAGATCATTCCTTTTTCTTTATAAAAAGGTCGTCGATGACTTCTTAATTATTAATAAAGTACTATTTTCATTGTACTCTTCAGAATGAGGTGTATTTCTATAGTTAGTTTAAATCAAGATCCTGAGTAAACGATTTTCCTAGCACAGTTAATATTCTGACTACATAATCATCAATATCCCAATTCTACCGTTGGGCGTCCGCAGTATCTATTAGGCATCCCTTACTTTATAATTAATAGCATTCTATTGTTCCAACTCCCTATTATAGCCATAATGAATATGATTGCACTCGTTTTCATGAGACTTTTAACGGAGATAACAGACTCCTAAATACCTTTCACATTTATCAAACCAAACTTATTTTAACATAATATATCTAAAAATGTTAGATTAAGTATTCGTATTATATAAATAAAAGTCACGTAAAAGCGTTGTTATATAACACTTTCCACATGACTTTTAAATTATTTTAACCTTATCCTATACATAAATTGTTCTGGACTCTCAGTACCAAACTTTTTGAGAACCAACAGCTCAATATCAATTTTCCCCCCTACTCCACCGTAACTGACTTCGCCAAATTCCTCGGCTTATCCACATCACAGCCCTTTTCAATCGCCATATAGTACGCGAAAAGCTGCATTGGTGTTACCGCTGCGATTGGTGCGGTCAGTGAGTCCACGTCAGGGATGGTGATAACCATGTCTGCTGTTTTCTCCAGCTCTTCCCTGTGCTTTTCCTGAGTTATCGCCATTACTACTGCGCCTCTTGCCTTGACCTCTCTTATGTTGCTGACCATCTTGTCAAAGAGCGAGTCCTGAGTCATCGGGCAAACAACCAGTGTACCTTTTTCAATCAAGGCAATTGTTCCATGCTTCAGCTCGCCGCCTGCGTATGCCTCCGAGTGGATGTAGGAGATTTCCTTCAGCTTCAGTGAGCCTTCCATTGACAGTGCGTAGTCCAAGCCTCTTCCAATGAAGAATATGCTCTTTGCATTGTAATGGCTGTGCGCAAATTTCTGAATTCCATTCCTGTCCTGCAATATCTTCTCAACTCCGCCGGGAATACTCTTTAGCTGCTCTAGTATTCTATCTGCCTCTTCCTTGCTAATGGTTCCCTTTTTTAGCGCCAGATGCAAAGCTACCAGATACAATGCAGTCAGCTGGGTGTTATATGCCTTTGTCGATGCCACGGCAATTTCAGGTCCTGCCCAGGTATAGAGCACATCATCGGAATTACGGGCAATTGAGCTGCCTACAACATTCACTATTGACAGTATTCTTGAGCCTTTTTTCTTAGCTTCGCGGAGAGCAAACAACGTATCCAGCGTCTCACCGGACTGGCTGATTATTATCGTCATGTTCTTTTCGCTGATCAGCGGATCACGGTATCTGAATTCTGATGCGACGTCCACTTCAACAGGGATTCTGCAAAGCTTCTCAATTATATATTTGCCTACCACTCCCGCGTGATATGCTGTTCCGCACGCTACCATGTATATTTTCTCAAGCTTCTCTATGTCTTCTTTAGTTATATTAATGCTGTCCAGCACCAGCTCGCCCTTCTTGATTCTTGGGGTGATAGTGTCTTTTATAACCTTTGGCTCCTCGCACATTTCCTTCATCATGAAATGCTCGTAGCCACCCTTTTCTGCCGCTTCAACGTCCCAGTCCACCTTGAAAACTTCCTTATGCACAGGAGCACCCAGGCTATTGAATACCTGCACGCTGTCCTTTGTCAGCACAGCAACCTCCTTGTCCTCCAGAATGTAAATATTTCTGGTGTATTCCAGTATTGCCGGAATATCTGATGCGATGAAGTTTTCACCCTCGCCCAGACCGATTATCAATGGACTGTCCTTTCTCGCACAAACAAAAGTATCCTTGTCGTACTTACACAGAACTCCCAGAGCATAGGAACCCTCAATCTCGTCAAGTACCTTCATTACTGCATCCACAAGGCTTCCCTCATAATAGTATTCAACCAGATGAGCGATTACCTCTGTGTCGGTTTCAGACTTGAAGTTGTATCCTTCGCTTATCAGGAATTCTTTTATCTGCATGTAATTTTCAATTATACCGTTGTGAACAACAGATATTTCACCGGATTGGCTGATATGAGGGTGTGAATTTACATCGTTTGGCTCACCGTGGGTTGCCCATCTGGTGTGTCCTATTCCCATGTAGCTGTTCAGTTCCTCAGTTTGCAGCTTTTCTTCCAGACATGCCAGTCTACCCTTGCATTTTACAACTCTTAATGTACCGTTTTCATTTACTGATATTCCGGCAGAGTCGTACCCTCTGTATTCCAGCTTTGAAAGTCCATTTATAAGAACCGGTATTGCTTTTTTATTTCCAATATATCCAACTATTCCACACATAATTATTAATTCTCCTTTTTAATTTCAATTTGCATAACTTATTTATGGCTGCTGCATCGTCTAAAAAATTTGGACGCACTTTTATCCAGCCCTGAAAAAAATGATAGTTCGCCCCTGTAATTAAGCATAGTATGCCCTAAGAAGCCTATTTCAACAGAAAAAGCGATTCCTAAAACCTAAATTTCATCAGTTAACTGATAGAAAATTAACCTTTTAAACGAAAAATAAAGGTTTATAACGCCTAGATTCAGGGAAAAATTTTCGGCTGTAGAAAATTTTTCTCACATCAGCGGCGTTTCATCGAGGCAAAAGGTATGCTCAGCGCCTGAAGCCCAAAGTACAACCCTCCACTTGTAGAAGTTGGGGACATTTCACTGCCTCGATATTAAAATAGGCATAATCCACCCTTTAGTGGTTAATGAATTTGAGTTTTAGCAGTAAAATGCAAAGCTTAATTAGAGCTTCAATTTAAAGCTCACTGCAATTCTAACTGCTCTTTGATTTTTATTTTTATTTGAAAATTTAGATATGCTACAGGATTAGTTACGCGAGACCCTTTTGTTATTGCAGTCACCTGCAAGCTTTGTGGTATCTCTCTCGATTGTAACAACCGGAAGGTATCCGCCGAATCTTTCGATACAACACACACTTTTATGTGCATCGCTTCCTTCTCCTCGTCAACAGATGTACTGATAGTTTTCAGATAGCCATCTGTCCTGGCGCCTTTTTAAATCTAATTTAATCCTGGTTTTTTCCACCTCCCATTTTCATTTTATCTGTACTTCTTATGCTTCTACTATAATATATTGTAAAGTTACCTGATTTGTCAACACAAATATTGGAATTATTTTGACTATTTATATTGTTATCAAATTATATTTTTTGCTCCCTAAACCAATGCTAGCAGCATAGTCCAATGTATACCTACCCCTTTTGAAAACAGTTCTGCCTTCATTTTTATCAAGAACGTCAAGACAAGCCTTATCAATAGCGACAGGATCTACAGATGCAAAAACACCTAAATCCTTGGCAATTGGTTTCATGGGATGACCCTCACAATCACAATTTCTTGTAATATTAAAAGCAAAGGTTAAATAAATAATTTGTTTATCCTTTGCAGCACCATAAGCATATTCAGCTAATCTTTCATTGAAGGATTTAGATAATGAGGCAAGCCAGCTGTTTGATATAGCATTATATTTACATGCAGCCATACAGGATGCACATCCTACACACTTGTCTTTATCAATTTTTGCTTTATTCTCCACTGTTATAGCCCTTTCAGGACATTTGGACGCACAAGCCTTACAGGACTTGCACTTCAACGAGCTAATTTTGGGTATGGAATTTGCATGCTGAGCCAGCTTTCCGCCTTTTGAGGCAAATCCCATACCTAATTGCTTTATCGCTCCTCCAAAGCCTGCTAGTATGTGCCCTTTAAAATGGCTTAAAACAATTATTTGATCTTGGTTAGCCAGTGACTTGGCAATTTTGCAAAAATCAAAGTGCTTCTTATTAATTTCAACAGATTTATATTCTTCACCAGCCTCACCATCGGCAATAATCAACGGTATGCTTGTAAAGCCATGTTCTTTTGCTACTCTTGTATGATTTTCAAGTGTATTTCTCTGGCCTTTGTACAATACATTTGTTTCGATAAAAGCTGTATCAATTTTCTGTTCAGCTAAATAATCAATTATACCTTCAAAATTCTTTGGTTCGATAAATGTATTATTACCCTTTTCACCTAAATGCACCTTTAATGGTATAAACTTATTCAGTGAAATCCCTTCATTTTCTACTATAATGCGAAGTAGTTCTGCGGCAGCAGCGCTAATTTCTTTAGTTTTGGAATAAGAGTCAATTGCTTTAAAATAAACATTTGCCATAGATATACCTCGCATTTAATAACACTAATTGAAGGTTTTCACCTCGAACTATTCCTTTATCGGCAGCCACTCCAGCACTTCCTGTATATGCTTATCCCAGAAGTACCAGTCATGTACTCCCGGTTCCCAGCGGATCTTTGCATCAGGCACCAGCTTTTCAAGCTGCTTTGAAAAATTGATATTGTCCTGGTACAGAAAATCCTCTGTTCCGCAGATCATGAACATTTTGGGTATGTCTGCCCCGATTGAAACGGCCTTATCCAGCAGTTGGAACAAATCATCGTTTTCATAAGTATGATCGTCTCCTTCACCGAATATTGCATTTTTAAGTGCCATTGCATCGGAGAGATCTCCGCTTCTTTTCAGTAGACTGACTACATCCAGAGCGCCCGATAAGCTTGCAGCCGCTGCATAGCTTTCAGGATTTGACAAAGCAAACTTGAACGCACCATAACCGCCCATTGAAAGTCCTGCAACAAATCTATCCTCGCGTTTCTTGCTAATTGGGAATGTTTTTTCGCAGAATTCCGGAAGTTCCCTGGATATGTATGAAAAAACCTTATCACCGTATTTCGTATCTGTGTAAAAGCTTTTTCCGCCCCAGGGCATTACAACTATTACACCGGCTTTTTCAGCGTACTTCTCGATTGAGGTATATCTGCACCAGGCTGAGTGGTCGTCACTAAGTCCATGCAGCAGGTATAGTGTGGGGAAACCACCTTCCCTTTCCATTTGGCGAAACTTTTCAGGGATTATAACGTTAATACTGGTTGCCATACCCAGGCTAACCGAAAATAAATTACATGTAATAAA
>CAYQCA010000184.1:0-8672 GCA_964415835.1 uncultured Clostridium sp.
CTTTGATATTTCATGACAGCAGTGCGGTTGCATTTTTCGGCGAGCAGTTGAAGGAAGATGGAGAAACACCTTTCTGTGGTAATGAATACCGAACCAATGAAGTTACTGCCGCAATTTTAAGAGAACAACTGAAAAAATTAGACGGCATCCTATTTGATTTGAGAAAAAATAAAAAAATCATTATGGATGCACTCAAAGATATATTCAAATTTGCGCCGTCAAATGATATTGCCGGGGATTGCGGGACTTCAATACCATTCAGGTTTGCAAGTGAAAAAGAGGCGCGTGCCTTTGCAACCGCTGATGGGATCAATGGCTTTTTGCCAATCGATACAGGAAAGCATGTTTATACACACTGGACACCGATTTTGCAAAAACGAGGTGCGTTTCACGAGGGCATGGATCCATTTAAAATGGAAGTAAATAAGAATTTAAACCATAATTATTCTGCCGACATGTGTTCCAAAACCTTGGATTTATTGGCCAGAACTGTATACATAAGCGTAAATCCCGATTGGAGTGAAAAGGATATTGAAACTATAATAAATGCTTGTAAAAAGGCACAATAGGAGGTATTGAAATGGATATGAGCAGAATTACTGCGGCAATATGGCCTTGGGGGACACAGACAAAGGATCAGATGGAGCTTGCGGCAAAAGAGATTACCGAGATTGGATATAAATCCTTTGAAAGCGTAAAAGCGGCAATTTATGCCTATGACTTGAATTTGAAGGACTACAGGGAAGTGCTTGAAAGATATGATTTACAACCTGCCAGCTTTTACTTTCATCTCCCTGAGGTTGCGGCCTCTGAAACAGTATTTGAAAATCTGGACAGGGAGCTGGAATTTGTGGCGAATCTTGGCGTAAAACGCATTTGCCTGCAAGCAAGCTGGAGCCGGCCCGAAGTCCTGACAGCGTCGGACATGGCCTTTGAGGTTGACCTGATTGGCAGGTTTGCAGAACGGACCAAAGGTTTTGGCATCACCTCTAACATTCATCCGCACCACAATACATGGGTCATGTATGAAAATGAGATTGATTATGTCCTGCAAAATTTAAGTGCTGATATTATCTCTTTTGCACCCGATACAGCACATATGGTTGCCGGAAATTGTGACCCTGTCAAAGTAATCAAAAAGCATGTGAACAGGGTAAACTTCACTCACTTCAAGGATATCAAAGGTGTAGAAGTGAAATCGGAAGGACTGGCCAGTGCAGGGATGGAGGTATATTCCAACTTCTGCGAACTGGGACAGGGAATGGTGGATTTTAAGCAGATATTTGATATTCTCAAGGCGGCAAATTATGACGGTCCGCTGTGCGAAGAGCTGGATCAGGCGCCGGTCAGCAATGCCGCCAGTGCAAAAAATAATTTTGCATACCTTGTTGAAAATTATTAGAAGCGGGGTCTTATGAAATGAATAAAATAAAAGTTGGAATCATAGGCATGGGCTATATTGGTGAAAGCCATATTGAAGCCGTTCGCAGGATAGGCCTTTGTGAGCTGTATGCCATTGCAGATACCAATTATGAGCTGGCAAAAGCAAAGGCCAATTATTATGGTATTGAAAAATGCTACGCAACGGTTGATGAACTACTGGGTGATAACCAAATTGATGCTGTTCATAATTGCACACCTAATTTTTTACATACACAAATTAACAAAAAAATCATTGAGTCAGGAAAACATTTGTTGAGTGAAAAACCACTTGCTACAACTTACCAAGAGGCGAAAGAACTGGCTGACTTGAAAAAACAATTCCCCGGCACGGCTGCTGCGGTTAGCTTTAATTATAGGCTCAATCCCATGATGCAGGAGATGCGGTGCAGAGTGGGCGCCGGGGATATCGGAGAGTTCCGAATTGCCACAGGTTCCTATCAGCAGGATTGGCTTTTGTATGATACGGATTACAGCTGGCGTTTAGAGCCTGAAATTGCGGGTCATTCCTGTTGCATTGCTGATATAGGCTCTCATTGGATGGATGCGATTCAGCATGTCACAGGTCATACCATCACAGAGGTCATGGCCGATTTGGTGACAGTTATACCTGTTCGCAAAAAGCCTGCAAAACAAACTGAAACCTTTACCAGCGTCGTTCCTACAGAGTTTGAAGAGGTAAAAATCCAAAACGAAGAATATGGAGCAGTATTGTTTAAGACGGATAAAGGGGCTACAGGAGTTTTCCATGTTTCAGAGGTTGCCGCAGGTCATGGATGTTATTTCAATTTTGAATTAAATGGTTCAAAAGCATCTATGCGCTGGAATCAAGAGGAAAATGACCGTTTGTGGATAGGCAGACGAGATGGTGAAAACAGTTTAATCATCCGAAATCCCAATACTATCTCTGCTGGGGCAAAAGCGTACACAAGTCTTGCTATGGGGCACCCTGAAGGTTGGAATGATGCGTTTAAGGGCAATATCTATGCGTTTTATAAGTATATCACTGATGGTATGAAAGGAGAGCCTGTTTTTTCGACCTTGGAGCAGGCGGCATATATTGTAAAGCTAACTGAGGCAATACTGGAAAGCAGTCGTAAAAAGATTTGGATAAATGTGGAGAAGGAGCAATATTTATGAGTAGATTTATATATTCAGTCGGACCGTGGAATGTACATGAAGGTGCAGATGCCTATGGTCCTGTGACAAGAGATAGTATTTCGTTTGAAGAAAAAATTAAGAAGTTTAAGCAAATGGGTTTTGATGCTATTCAATTTCATGACGATGATGCTGTACCAAACATGAACGATATGACTGATGCGCAGATTATTGAAGAAGCAAAACGGGTGAAATCCCTTTTGGATAAATATGACCTCAAGGCAGAATTTGTTGCCCCACGCTTGTGGATGGACTCACGTACTGTTGACGGCGGATTTACCTCTAATAGTGCAGAAGATAGAGACTTTGCAATGTGGCGTGCCTATCGTTCAATTGATATTGCAAAAGAACTCGGGTGCGATAAAATTGTTCTGTGGCTCGCCCGTGAAGGAACACTTTGTTATGAGAGCAAAAGTCCGGTAGAATCAACGCAAAAACTTATTGATTCAATCAATAAAATGCTTGCCTATGATAAAAATATCAAGATTCTTATTGAAACAAAGCCCAATGAACCGATAGACAGAAGTGTATGCCCAACATTAGGTCACGCAATGGCAATATCGGCAGCCTCAATAGACCCAAGTCGAGTAGGAGGTTTGTTGGAGTCTGCACATGCGATGCTGGCGGGCTTGGACCCTGCCAGTGAAATTGGTTTTGCAATAGCAATGGGTAAGCTTTGGGGTGTTCATTTAAATGATCAGAATGGAATGAAGTTTGATCAGGATAAGAGCTTTGGAGTGGAAAACTTAAGAACTGCATTTAATCAAATCAAAGTGTTGATGGAAAATAACTATGGAGCCAATGGAGAGTATATTGGCCTGGATGTAAAAGCGATGCGCACCCAAAAGCAGGGCGGTAGTTATCAACACCTGGAAAATAGCTTAAAAATAGCAAAGGCATTAGAAGCTAAAGCAGAAAAATTTAATTATGAATTTCAGAGAAAATGTGTAGAAGAACGAGATTATGAAAAGCTTGAACTATATGTTATGGAACTTTTGATGGGAATTTAGAAAAGGAGTCGGTATATGGTAATAGGTATTCCAAAAGAGATAAAAAGCAATGAAAACAGAGTAGCAATTACACCCTCGGGTGTACTGGAGCTGGTAGGCCTTGAACATACAGTTTTGGTAGAGCAGGGTGCCGGGCTGGGCAGTGGTATTTCTGATGAAGAGTATATGCAAGCAGGTGCGAAGATAATGTTGGATAAAGTGCAACTTTTTCATCAATCAGATATGATCATGAAGGTGAAAGAACCATTGGAAAACGAATATTCTTTGTTTCATGATGGACAAATTCTGTTTACCTATTTGCATTTGGCTCCCAATTTACCGTTAACGAAAGCATTACTGGCTAAAAAGGTGACCGGTGTTGCCTATGAAACAATTGAAACCGGTGCAAAAACCTTACCACTGCTGACTCCTATGAGTGAAGTCGCAGGCAGAATGTCAGTTCAAGTGGGAGCAACTATGCTGCAGAAATACTATGGCGGTCTCGGAATGTTGCTTGGCGGTGTACCGGGTGTTTTGCCGGCGGAAGTTGTTATCGTCGGAGGAGGTGTTGTGGGTACAAATGCTGCGAAAATGGCGTTGGGTTTAGGTGCAAATGTGACAATTCTGGATATCAATGCAAGTAGACTCAGATATTTGGATGATATTTTTTGGGGTAAATCCTTACGGACATTAATTTGCACAGAATATCATATTGCTCAGATGTGTAAAAAAGCTGATTTGCTAATCAGCGCGGTATTGGTTCCGGGTGCAGCAGCACCAAAAATTGTGAAGGAAAAGATGGTAGAAACCATGAAAAAGGGTGCGGTTATTGTGGATGTAGCCATCGACCAAGGGGGTTCTGTGGAGACTATAGACAGAGTAACCACTCACGATAATCCGACCTTTGAGAAACATGGAGTAGTGCATTATTCTGTTGCCAATATGCCGGGGGCAGTTCCACACACTTCTACATATGCATTGGCATCAGCAACGCTGCCATATGCTGTAAAAATTGCAAATGGCGGAGTGGATAAATTAAGATCAGATAAAGAGTTATATCTGGGTGTCAACACATTTGACGGCAAGTTGACCAATCTGCCGGTTTCTCAAAGCACTGGCATAGAGTATGTTCCGTTCTGTGAAATTTAAGTTCCAGAATAAAAAAAGATGTGGCATTCAATGCCACATCTCATAGGAGGATAAAACTTATTTCATAAACATCTCTATATCATCTTCTACATTAGTGATTCCACCAATCCCGAAGTTTTCAACCAATACATTTGCTACATTAGGTGAAAGGAATGCAGGTAGAGTAGGTCCAAGGTGAATATTCTTAACACCTAGGTATAGCAGTGAAAGAAGAACTATAACTGCTTTCTGTTCATACCATGCAATATTGAAAGCAATTGGGAGCTTGTTGATATCGTCTAGACCAAATACTTCCTTTAATTTCAGTGCAATTACAGCCAGTGAATAGGAGTCGTTACATTGACCTGCATCAAGTACTCTTGGAATACCGTTGATATCACCAAGGTCCAGCTTGTTGTATTTGTATTTTGCACAACCGGCAGTCATGATTACAGTATCCTTTGGAAGAGCTGCAGCAAAGTCTGTATAGTAATTTCTCGATTTTTGACGACCATCGCAGCCGGCCATTACAAAGAATTTCTTAATAGCACCGGTCTTTACTGCTTCAACAACCTTGTCTGCTACTGCCAACACCTGATTGTGAGCAAATCCACCGATGATTTCGCCTTCTTCAATCTGAGTAGGAGCTTTGCAGGTTTTAGCCATTTCGATAATAGCTGAGAAGTCTTTGTGGCCGTTTTCATCCTTTTCGATATGAGTACATCCTGTAAATCCTGCAGAACCTGTAGTAAATAGTCTTCCTTTATAGGAATCCTTTGGCGGTACTATACAGTTTGTTGTCATAAGGATAGGCCCGTTAAAGCTCTCAAACTCTTCTTTTTGTTTCCACCAGGCATTACCGTAGTTACCTACAAAATTGCTGTATTTCTTAAATTCTGGGTAGTAGTGGGCTGGAAGCATTTCAGAGTGAGTGTATACATCAACTCCTGTTCCTTGAGTCTGTTCAAGAAGCTGCTCTAAATCTCTCAAATCATGTCCTGAAATTAAAATACCGGGATTTTTGCCTACTCCGATATTTACTTTCGTTATTTCGGGATTACCGTACGTAGATGTATTTGCAGTATCTAGTAGAGCCATTCCATCTACACCGGCTTTTCCTGTTTCCAATGTCAATGCAACCAGGTCATCTGCGCTCAAGCTGTCATCCAAGGTTAATGCCAATGCTTTTTGCATAAATGCGTTAATACCATCATCATCATAGCCCAACTCGTTTGCATGTTTCAAATAAGCTGATAAACCTTTTAGTCCATAAGTAATAAGTTCGCGAAGGCTTCTTACATCTTCGTTTTCTGTTGCAAGAACACCAACTTTTACAGCTTTTGCATCAAACTCTGATTTTGTTGTTGCAGTCCATAGTGCGACAGCGTGTAAACTATTCTTATCTGCTACTTTTGCTAGCAATTCTTCTTTAAGCCTTAAGGATTCAGAAACTCTCTTATAGAAAACTTCGTCATCAAAGTTGGCATTTGTAATTGTTGTAAAAAGATTTAACGTAATGTAGTGATTTACTTCCGGATTTATTTTTTCTCCCTGACCTCTAAGAGCAGTTGTTACGACGCTTAAGCCCTTAGTTACATAAACTAATAAATCCTGAATTTTTGAGAGTTCAGGTGACTTTCCGCATACGCCGAAATTGGTGCAGCCTGTGCAGCCAGCGGTTTCCTGACATTGATAACAAAACATCTTATTTTCCATTGTATATATCTCCTTTTTATATTGTTTTCGTTTTTTATTGTTATTGATTTGATAGGCTAAGTATAATATAATTAAAAACAAATTGATGTAGCTGTAGCTACAAAAAATAAGTTTCAAGTTGAGGGCTGAAATAATGGAAGAATACATTAGCGTATTATCGAAATGTGCATTGTTTAGGGGAATTAAGAATGATGATTTTAGTCATCTGTTATCCTGTATGAACTCATACACAAAGAAATTTAAAGCTGATGAATATATTTTTTTTGCAGGAAATGAAATAAATCATGTAGGGGTGATCTTGTCGGGGTCTGTTGAGATAATAAAAGAAAACTTAGCCGGCAGCCGGCATATTATGGCTTTTCTCGGCCCGGCTCATATATTTGGGGAGGGCATTGTCTGCACCCGTGAGAGGGTATCACCAGTTACAATCAGAGTAAAGGAAGACACCCGGGTACTCTTCGTACCTTTCGAGAGGATAACCAGAAGCTGTGGTAATACCTGCACATTTCATGTTCAGTTAATACAAAACATGATGATGATTTTAGGTGAGAAAAACTATAATTTAAATACGAAGATTGAACTCCTCACATTAAAAGGTATGAGAGAAAAAATTGCAGCATATCTGTTAAATGAATCAAAAACTAAAAATAGTATTAACTTCCAAATAATACCAAACAGAAATGAATTGGCTGAGTTCCTCAATGTATCTCGTACTTCCATGAGCCGCGAACTGGCCAGAATGAAGGAAGAGAACATAATTGACTACTATCAGAATTCCTTTAAGATTTTATCGATAGAGGCATTGAAGGAGTGCTTGATGTAGAACCATAGATATATTGAAAGGGAGATAAAGCATTGGATAGTGCAGATCCTATACATTATGACAATTTGAAGCTTACAATCAGCCTGGATCTCTTGAGCATAAACATTATGTACCTCAGGTATGAATCACCTCGCCCTTCCTGGAATGTAGGAAATTATTTTCATACAGGCTACGAACTTCATTTTATAAATCAGGGTGAAGGTACTGTATGGATTGGGGATGACAGCTATAGGTTGAGCAAAGATACATTTTATTTAACCGGTCCCAATGTATACCATGAGCAGAAGACAAACAGCTTAAACCCCATGAGCGAGTTTTCACTAAATATCGAATTTGATTTTCTAAAGAGATCAGGCATTGAAAGCAAAGCCTCTGATTTGAAATGCAACTAGAATAATTTTGATGTATGATGTAATATTATGTTATAGTCATACAAACATTACGGAGGATGTTTATGAATTTTACCAGTACCCGCCTTGGGTTTAGATTTTTTACAAAAGAGGATTTTCCGCTTTTTTATTCTTTGTTTTCAAATGAACAGGTAATGCGCTACGCATGGATTGAGAAAGTTGAAAGTGAAGAGGAAGCTAGATCATTATTTGAAGATTTTATAAGCAACGGTGAAGAACCAAGCAAAAATAACTCATATTCTTTTGCGGTTTTTCAAAAGGAAAGTGGTGAATTCATTGGTTTTGCCGATATACAGGTACATAGCAGTAATGCCTTTGGCGGATGTGGAGAAATCGGATATTTTCTGCTTCCGGAATACTGGGGAAAAGGATATGCAACCGAACTGGCCAATACGTTAATAGAAGTCGGGTTTACCAGACTGAACTTTCATAAAATGTGTGCAAGGTGTAATTCGAACAATTTAAATTCGGAAGCTGTAATGAAAAAGTCCGGTATGATCAAGGAAGGCGAGTTAAGAAAAGTTAGATTTAAAAATGGTAAGTGGGATGACGAAAAGCATTACGGAATACTGATTGATGAATGGAAAGAGCGAAGGAGATAGCATGGAGCTGATTAAAACAACATTTTTAACTGAATCACAAAAAATGGATATACGTGATCTTGAAAAGGCTTGCCAGCAGAATGACCATCTGAAAGGCAACATTTTTTTATCCAATGAGATTAATTTTAACAAGGAAATTAATTGCTTTTTCATGTTATATGATGACGAAGGATTAATTAGTTTTATTGCTATGTTTATTCCAACAGCACAGGAGGCGGAAATTTCTGCATATACTCTGCCCAGCCGCAGGCGACAAGGATATTTTGGAACTTTGTTACGCGAAGCAATAAAGGAACTATGTTCCCATTCCATACATAGCATACTCTTTGTACAGGAACCTGCCAGTATGGATGGAAAATATGTTTTAGACCGGCTGGGTGCAAAGTATGAATACTCTGAGTATTTG
>CAYQCA010000185.1:0-8631 GCA_964415835.1 uncultured Clostridium sp.
AGAAATATATAAAGAGGAAGGTGAGATAAATGATAAATCCATGGTTTCATAAAACTACACTGGATGAGGCATATTACAAAGAAAACCTGGCCGAACGTCTGCCACACCATATTATTGATGCTCATGTGCATATGAATTTAGAGGAGCATGTAAAGGGTGTAAGCAAAGAAAGAATTTCAATGGATTGGGCTTTGGAGTGTGGCTTACAGATGGAATATGAGGCGGCAATTTATTATTATCAGGTGATGTTCCCTCAACAAAAAATTGAGATAATAGCCTTTCCTTTTCCCTTATCGGAAGTAGATATTACTAAAAATAATCACTATTTATCAGAGCTGGGCAAAGAAAAGAAGATTTGCCCTTTGATGAGTGTAAGGCCAGAGTGGCCGGCCGAGTATTGTGAGAAGATGTTTACGGAAGGAGGTTTTTTCGGAGTAAAACCGTATCCCTATTTGGCATCCAATGTCAAAGGAGCAGATATTAGTATTTTTGATTTCCTGCCAAAAAAACAATTGGATGTAATTAATAAATATAAGCAACCGGTGGTATTGCACCTTCCAAGGAAAGGAAGGCTGCCAGATAAAGATAATATAAGAGAGTTACGAGAGATACGGCAGGAGTACCCAGATATAACAATAGTGTTAGCTCATTTTGGAAGATGTTTTACAAAAGAAATTTTTCAGAAAGGAATGGAAGCACTAGGGGAAGATAAAAATGGTTTCTATTTTGATACAGCGGCAGTGATTAATCCACAGGTATATTCTCTTGCGATGGAAGAGCTTGATAGTTCTAAAATTCTGTTCGGAACAGATTTTCCTATCATGACCTGGCATGGTATGCGTGAATGGCATACAGATGCACCGACAAATTTTGCAAGAGAAGATTTTAGTTGGAATAAACATGAAAAAGGAGTTGAAGCAGAAAAGCAATTTACTTTTATTGCATATGAACAGCTGAATAACATATTAAATGCAATTGGTAATAACGCGAAAGTTTTGCAGCAGATATTTTATGAAAATGCCAAAGATGTATTTATAAGGAGGAATTAGAAGATGGAAGCAGCAAAGAAACAAATAAGAGAATTTAATTTAAAACGCTCTATTTGGAAGATACTCGAAATGCGAGAACTGACAATTTTCATAATTTTATTGGTAATGATGGGCTATTTATTTTTTAATACCGATACTTTTGCAACTAGCGCAAATATTAGAGTATTGGTACAGGGAATGAGTGTAGATATGATGATTGCCATTCCTATGGCTATCTCACTTATCGCAGGAAATATTGATTTTTCTGTAGGTTCAATACTTTGCTTATCCAGCTATATTGGATGCATGTCCATGAATGCAGGAGCACCGGCAAGTGTGGGAATACTTGTGGGGTTAACAGCGGGAGCTGTTTTGGGCTTATTCAATGCTTTTATCATCAATAGGTTTAAAATAACACCATTAATAGCAACTTTAGGAACATGGATGGCTTATCAGGGAATTGCCCTGGTGCTGGCAGGTGGAAACACAGTTTCAAATTTACCTGGTAATTTTAAAGCCTTTGGCCGCATGGAAATCGCAGGAATCCCCTTTACGATTATTTATATGGTTATTATAGTAGTGGCCGGCATATTGGTTTTAAAATATTTAAACTTTTTTCATCAATCATATTTTATCGGAAGCAATAAAAACTCGGCACTGTTAGCGGGCATTAATATTAAAAAATTCATTTACATCAGTTATGCATTGACAGGAATTGTGGCAGCCTTTGCTGGAATGACACTAGCAGCACGACTTGGAAGTGTTTCACAGAACTCTGGAACAGGCTTGGAATTCCGTAATGTTGTAGCGCTCCTTATTGGTGGGGTTTCTATGGACGGAGGAGAAGGAAGTCTGGTGGGCGTTGTTTTGGGAGTAACTATTATGCAGGTTGTCAGCAATGCATTAGTTCTTTTGGATGTTAATGCGAGTTACACCAAAGTTATTCAAGGAGCTATTCTAATTATTGCAGTAGCAATCGATCAGATGAATAAGCAGAGGAAGTTAAAGGCAGCAGCTTAATCGGGAGGATTCAAATGGAGAATTTAATCGAATTGAAGAATGTAGGTAAAGTTTTTCCCGGAGTTAGGGCTTTAAATGATGTTAGCTTTAATATAAAAAAGAAAAGTGTGCACTGTATTATTGGTGAAAATGGGGCGGGCAAGTCTACTTTGATGAAAATTCTAGCAGGAGCATATAAGAGAGATTCCGGTTCTATTATGCTTGATGGGGTGGAGTTTAATCCATCTTATCCTGGAGATGCTCTAAAGGCCGGAATAGGAATAGTGTATCAGGAACTTAATAACTTCTCTCATTTAGATGTTGCCAGCAATTTATTTATTGGACGTTTCCCGAAAAAGGGTGGTCTGATTGATTATAAAACAATGTATATTGAGGCGGAAAAACTTTTGGCTCTTTTTGGACTCCAGCATATTAAGCCTACAGACACTATGAATCAAATCAGTTTAGGTGCTCAGCAAATGGTGGAAATAGCCAAGTTATTGTCGTTAAATGTAAAGCTTATGATTTTGGATGAGCCTACCTCTGCCCTTACAGACAAAGAAGTAGAGTTACTTTATGAGCTAATAGATCAAGTTAAGAAGAAAGATGTGTCTATTGTTTATATATCTCATAAACTTGATGAAATATTACATTTGGCTGATGAAATATCTGTGCTGAAAGATGGGGAGCATGTTATAACTTTTTCAAATCATAACGAATTAACCAAGGACGATTTAGTACGTTATATGGTCGGAAGAGATGTTGTATTTGACTACGGAACAGGTACAACAGAAATTAAAGAAGAAATTCTTAAGGTTAATAATTTGTCCAGTGGTACTAAGCTGAAAGACATAAGCTTTTCATTAAGAAAGGGTGAGATTTTAGGATTTGCAGGACTTGAAGGCTCGGGAAGAACAGAGGTTTTGGAAACTATTTTTGGATGGCGTAAAAAAACTGACGGAACCATTGAGGTGAAAGGAAAGAAAGTAAGAATAAACAGCCCTATTGATGCCAAAAGAAATGGGATTGCATACATTACAAAAGAGCGAAAAACGCTTGGACTTTTTTTGGAATTGAGTGCAGAAGACAATATGAGTGCGGCCAATGGAAAAGGATTCGTTAATAAAGGGTTGGTTGATTATAAAGCCATTACAGAAAATGCTAAAGTGTATAAGAAAAAAATGCAAATTAAGCTTTCTGATGTAAAACAAAAAGTGGGTAATTTGTCCGGAGGAAATCAGCAAAAAGTGTTGTTATCCATGTGGATGTGTACAAATCCAAATATTATTCTTATAGATGAACCTACAAGGGGAATTGATGTAGGTGCAAAAGCTGAAATTCATTTATTGCTTCGTCGTTTGGTAGGAGATGGGAAGGCTGTTATTATGGTTTCATCAGAAATGCCCGAAATCATGGCATCTTGTGATAGAGTTCTGGTATTTCATGATGGAAGAATCACTGGAGAACTATCAAATAATGAAGCAACAGAGAATCAAATGATGCGATTGGCATCAGGGATTACTGACTAAAACCAGGCATAATTAACTTAGGCAATAAAAAAATAATTATAAATGGAGGAAACCTGAATGAAAAAATTAGTATCAATCTTTATGGCGGTAGTACTGGTATTAGCCATGACTGGATGTCAAGGGAAATCTTCATCCGGAACAACAACAGAAGCTGGGCAGGAGACACAGACCCAGAAGAAAGCTTCATCTGAAGAGTATGCAGTTATTATGTCTTTACATCAATTGGAATTCTTTGATGCATTAAAGGCGGGAGTAAATGATGCTGCTAAAGAACTGGGTGCTAAATGGTATTTTGCAGGACCACAGGACCTGGCTCCTGATAAAGTATCAGAAGCTATTGATCAAGCTGTAGCAAAAAAAGTAACCGGAATCGTATTGCACGGACAGTTCCAGGAAACAGGTGCGGCTATTGATAATGCTATCGCTGCTGGAATCCCGGTAATTTGTGTAAATACAGATATTAAGTCCAATAGGTTATCCTTTCTTGGTTGCGACCCGTATAATACTGGAGTGGAAATGGCAAAACAAATGGCAAAAGAAATTAATGGGAAAGGGAAAATCATTATTTCCAGTTTTCTCAGTGGTGGGCAGCCATCTGCAATTGCAAATCTGGAGGGATGCCGTGATGAACTGGCAAAGAACTGGCCGGATATTAAAATTGTCGCAGAAGTAGATGATAAAGCTGATGAAGCCACAGCTGCTACAGCAATTGGAGCAGCGTTACAGGCAAATCAGGACATAACAGGAATTATTGGAATGCAGGCGCCTTCAGCGGTAGGAGCAGCAGCTGCCGTACGTGAAGCAGGTATGAAAGACATTAAAATTGTAGGAAGAGATAGAGATGCTGCAACTTTAGAACTTATTGAAAATGGAGAAGTAGCAGCTTCCTTTGCACAGAATTCTTATGTGGAAGGTTATACTGCTGTAAACTGGTTGCATCAATATGTAAATGGAAAACTTAAAGTTACTAATAACTACTTAGAGGCAAAAATAAATCCAATACCTCCAGTTGTTGACTCGGGTTCTATCATTATTACAAAGGACAATGTAAATCAGTTTAAAGAAAAATATAAATATGACAAATAGTCAGCTTCAAGGGGGAGACGGAATGAGGCAGCCAAAAATTGGTTTGTTGTGCCTGTATGTAAAATTATATGATGATACTGCTGCATGGCTTAGAAAAGACGTGGAATGGTTTCAGAATATAATTGCTGAAAAACTCCAAAAAGAGAAGCTTAGTGTTGTTACACATGGAATATGTAGATTGGAAAACGAATTTAGAGAAGCGATAAACTTTTTTGAACAGGAAGAGGTAGATGCAGTGGTTACACTGCATCTGGCCTATTCGCCTTCACTGGAATCGGAGAAGGTACTGAAAAATACCAAACTTCCGATAATCGTTTTAGATACCACTCCTGATAGTTCCTTTAATGGAATTACAGGGTCAGGAAGAATTATGCAGAACCATGGTATCCATGGAGTACAAGACATGTGTAGCTTGTTAAGACGAAACGGAGTACCATATCAAGTATTTGCGGGTCATTATGAAAAATCTCAAGTACTTTTACAGGTGGCAAAGGCAGTGAAAGGAGCAATGCTGGCTTCTGAAATAAAAAAATGCCGTGTGGGCAGAATTGGTGAACCTTTTACAGGAATGGGAGATTTTTTGTTACCTGATCTGAAATTGAAAGAGACCATAGGCTTGCAGGTAGTTGATTATGATTTTAAACAAAGTGAAATACTTTTTTCCAATATAGGAGAAGAAGAAATCCGAAAAGAATGGGACGAAGACTGTAAAAAGTTCGATTGCAGAAATCTTACGTATCAGATATATGCAGAATCTGCCAGAGTAAATTTAGCTGTAAGGAAATGGATTGATGAGGAAAAGTTAGATGCCCTTACAGTTAACTTTATGGCAACCGACAATAATCCGGATTTGCCGAGAATGCCATTTATCGAAGCATGTAAAGCGATGAGCAGGGGTATTGGCTACGCAGGAGAAGGTGATGTGTTGACTGCCTCATTTGTTTCTGCATTAATGAAAGAATTTCCGGAAACAACCTTTGCAGAAATGTTTTGTCCTGATTGGGATGAAAATCGAGTGTTTTTAAGTCATATGGGAGAATATAATATTCGAATTTCAGCTGAAACACCTTTGCTGACTGAACTGGATTTTCCTTATACATCTGCAGGAAATCCGGCTGCATTATATGGATGTATGAAAAAGGGACGTGCGGCTTTTGTAAATCTGAATCCTTTGGCAAATGGAGAGTATACACTGATTGCAGCAGAGGGTGAAATGATTGAAATGGAAGAGACGGCACCTGATTTTAAGAAATCTGTAAGAGGGTGGTTTAAACCGAAGGTAGCCTTGAATGAGTTCCTGGCTTCATATAGCCAGTATGGGGGCGGTCATCACGGTGTGATTGTCTATGAATATGATATGGAAATACTGAGATGCTTTGCAGAAGTAATGAGATGGAAGTTTGAAGCGATTTGAAAAGAGTAAGAAAGGAAGAATCCAGATGAAACCGCAAATAAGAACTCCGTTTTTTGAAGTGGGGGTAAAGAACTATGTTTATGGGGAGGACGTTGTTAAATTGGCAAAAGTGCTAGACACCTGTGCCGAAAAATATGATATTGATGTTCTTTACATTGTACCTTATACAGAAATTAGAACTGTTGCACAAAATACTAAAAATCTGATTATTCTTGCACCATATATGGACACGCTCCGCCCTGGACGTGGAATGGCAGATGTTTTGCCGGAAGCCATTAAGGCAGCCGGCGCACAGGGTGTTTGTATGAATCATTGTGAGAGACCCATGTCACTTACACAAATAAAAAAGACTATTGACAGGGCAAATGAATTAGAACTTATAACATTTGCATGTGCAGACTCAGTTGCAGAAGCAAGGGCAATTGCAGAATTACATCCTGATATTATAAACCCGGAACCCACAGAGTTTATTGGAAGTGGGAGAGCAAGCGATATGGGATATGTAAGGGAAGTAATTGATGCAATTAAAGCAATTGACCCTGACATTTTAGTTGAACAGGCAGCAGGTATTACAAATGGACAGCAAGTTTATGATTTTATTATGGCGGGTTCAGCAGCTGCAGGCTCTGCGTCCGGTATTTTCAATTCAAAGGATCCATATGCAACTGCAGAAGAAATGATTGCAGCTGTTAGAAGAGCACGTGACGATATGGAAAAAATCAACAAATAAATGAACAGAAGGAGAATTCAACGTGGTTTATAGAGAGGAATTTAAAGTACAATCCAATGACCGAGTATGTACATTTCATGATGTTACTGCAAAAACTCGAGAAATTGTTGAAAATTCCAAAATCAAAAATGGAATTGTGGTTGTTTATTCGCATCATACCACCTGCTGCGTTATTACACAGGAATGTGCTTTTGATATGTCAATGACTGGGCTTGAAACTCTGCAGCAGGACTTGGTAGATGTATTTGAGAAGATGATTCCTACCTGTCGCAGAGAAGGTATGTATCTGCATCCTGGGCCAAAAGCGTTAAAATTTGCTGAGGAACATAATGAAGATGCCAGAGGATGCCATAATACTGATGCACATTTACGTTCTTCTATTATCGGCAGAAGTGAAACTATTGCCTTGATAGATGGCCAAATGGATTTGGGGGAATTTGGATTTATTCATTTTATTGATTTTGACCAGACTCGAGCACGTCAGCGGACAGTCCAGGTTACTGTAATTGGAGAATAACTAAAAATTATATAAATAAATTGCAGAAGAGCATCAGTTATGGGAACTACAGAAAACGTGGACGACCGTAAATGGAACAACTGTGAAGTAATTAATACTTTACGTAAATTCACAGAGGAAAGTATATTCCCCCTTCACTTGGAAACAATTACTAGATATGACATGTTTCCAAATGAAGGGGTTTTTTATATGCATAGAAGAATAAAAATTATACTTTTTATATTTTTATCAATTTTCTCGTTACTTCTGACAAGGTTGTTTTATATTCAGGTTATAAGTGGCAGCTCTCTGGCTCGGACTGCATCGGCACAGCGGATGAGCGATATTCAGATTGAAACTGCAAGAGGAGATTTTGTTGACAGAAATGGGATTAACTTAACCAGCAGGACAACGAAAATAACCGCTGTATTAAAGCCGGATATTTTAAGGGGGAAGTCTGCTGAAATAGAGCAGATTAGCAGGGTTTTAGGTCTTGATCCCATCAGGACTGAAGAACAATTACGATTTCGCAGTACGCCAATTTTAGTTGATATAGATAAAGAGACAAAAGCTATGCTAACATCAATGAGAATTGATGGAGTTACTTTTATAAATTCCATGAACAGATACAATACCGATACTAAAGCGAAACACATACTCGGCTATCTCAACAATGTGGACAAGGTCGGTATTAATGGACTGGAAAAGCTTTATGAGGATACCTTGAACTATGGCGATGATGATTCAATTGCCGTAATTACCGATGGAACCAATAATCTGTTGGATGGGCTTGGATACAGGGTTATAAAAGCTGAGGATAAAAAGAATAAGAAACTTGATATAAAGCTTACACTGGATTATCATATTCAGAGTATTGTGGAGGCAGCCCTTGATTCGAGAGGGTTAACAGGTGCAATCGTCGTTGAGAATGTATCAAATGGCGATATTGTAGCTATGTGCAGTAAGCCTGACTTCGATCCTAATGATATAGAAAAATATCTTACAAATAACAAAAGGCCGCTTTTCAACAGGGCTGTCGCGCAATATGATGTGGGGTCGATTTTCAAGCTGGTTGACCTGGCAGCGTTATTTGAGCAGCAACCCAACTTTAATATGGTATATAATTGCCCCGGATATATCCAAATAGGAGAACAGGAGTTTAAGTGCACCTCCTACAATAGAGGAGGTCATGGTACCATTGATATAAATACTGCCTTGGCAGTTTCCTGCAATGCATATTTTATTAATCTGGCACTTGACATAGGGGCAGAACCCATAACAACAATGGCTGAAAAGCTTGGTTTGGGCCAGAATACCGGTTTAACAGGTCAAGGAATAGCAGAGGCAAA